>NZ_CAMYIP010000017.1 GCF_947258525.1 uncultured Eudoraea sp. | reverse complement strand
CCTAACGCGCATCTCGCAAAATATAGTGCTTGGCATTGGTGGGGCAAAGGTGGTCCAGGAATTGGGAGGGGCAGACATGTATCATTTAAACGAAGGACATGCCCTACCTGCCTTTTATTATCTCCGTAATCTGGGAGTTACCAGAAATCAAATGTTTTTCACTACACATACCCCCGAAAAAGCGGGTAATATGGAACGAAATGGACATCTGTTGAATAGCTGCGGTTTCTTTGGAAAAACACTTACCGAAGATGAGTTAAACAAAGAAGTTGTAAATGATGATATCCTCAATTATACGGTTTCGGCGCTTAGAATGGCAAAAAAGGTTAATGCTGTTTCCAAACTTCACGCTGTTGTGGCCAATAGTATGTGGAATAGTTTTGAAGGAACCACTAAAATTATACCAATTACCAATTCCCAAAACCAGAGATTTTGGCAGGATAATGCCCTTGCCAGGGCCTGGAAAAGTCTCAATTCAAAGGCATTTAAAAGGAGAAAACTCGAATTAAAATCCCAGCTCTTCGATGTAGTATTAGATCAGACAGGGAAACTTTTTGATCCCAATGTCCTTACTATTGTCTGGGCAAGAAGATTTGCTCAATACAAAAGGGCAGACCTGTTATTATACGATATTGAGCGTTTCGAAAAACTTGTTTCTTCTTCAAAATACCCCATTCAGATTATTTGGGCAGGCAAACCCTATCCAACGGATTATTATTCCATAGACATGTTTAATCACCTTGTAAATTATACAAAATACAGAACCAATATGGCGGTGCTTATTGGGTATGAAATGGAGCTTTCCAGAAAACTTAAAACAGGTTCTGATGTGTGGTTGAACACGCCTAGAATAACAAGGGAGGCGTCTGGTACAAGTGGAATGACTGCTGCTATGAATGGCTCGTTAAACTTAACCATTAATGATGGGTGGATACCAGAATTTGCAAAAAACGGAAAGAATTCATTTGTCCTTCCTGAAGCAGATTTCAGATCTCCCGCCTGGGAACAAGATAAATTTGACAGCGATAACCTTTATAATGTGCTGGAACAACAAGTTCTGCCTATATTTTATGAAAAACCTGAGAAATGGCAGGAAATGGTCTTTAAGGCAATTGATGGGGTTGTACCGGCCTTTACAAGCCGCAGAATGGCTGATGAATATTATACTAAACTCTATAAATAATGATGATTATTTGTGCGTCTTATTAATTCATAAAAATGAAAGCAGGGGTTAAGGATGCTATTGGTGCTCTTCTCGGAACTAAGATAAAAAATGTTGCCCCTGTCTCTGGTGGTGATATTTCCAAAGCCTATTTGCTGTATACAGACTCTGATACCATTTTTTGCAAATTAAATAGTTCGCCATCTGCCAAAGCTATGTTTGAAGCGGAGGTTGAAGGTTTGAAGGCAATTGCCAATACAAAAACCATAAAAACCCCCGCTATTTACGCTGTTAATGACATAGAAGAAGGCGCTTGTTTATTAATGGAATATGTGCCTTCCAAACGACCGGATTCAAAAGAATTGGAAATACTTGGCGCTCAATTGGCGAAGATGCATCAAATAAGTTCCGATTATTTTGGGTGGGAAAATCCAAATTTCATTGGCAACTTACCGCAGTCCAACAGAAAGCATGACAATTGGATTTCATTCTATAGTGAGGAGCGCTTAACGCCTCAGTTTCAAGCTGCAATAAATCAAAATTTGTTAACGAAAGATGATGTTCCGGGACTTGAAAAGCTTCAAGCCGTTATTAGTTCCTATTGCCCGGATATTAAACCGTCCTTATTGCATGGGGATTTATGGGGCGGCAATTTTATCATTAGTGAAAATGGCCTTCCGTATCTTATAGATCCGGCCGTGTATTTTGGGCATAGTGAAATAGATCTTTCCATGTCGCGGCTCTTTGGTGGTTTTGGGTCTCCTTTCTATACTGCATATTATGATATTAATCCGCCTGCCCCCGGTGAGCCCGGCCGCATGGCTATATATCAGCTATATTATTTACTCGTTCATTTAAACTTGTTTGGAAGATCTTATTATAGATCGGTGAAGGAAATATTACATGCACATTTTTGATAAGTATACATTTGGTTAGTATCAAAAAATCTGGCTAATATTAGATTCTTTTGATACTTTTATTAATCATAAATTTTAAAAAAATGCTTTACAGGAGTTCCTGGTTCTATTGTATTCTCTTTGTAATTTCCGCCTTTGTATCTGGGTGTAAATATTCAGAAGGGCCAAAAAAGGAGAAAACAAAATATACTACCTGGTCTTCTTATTTAGGGGGTCCCGATAGAAATCATTATTCCGTACTTTCCCAAATAACAAAAGAAAATATAGGCAGTCTTAAGCTTGCCTGGCAATACGAGGCGCCCGATTATGGTCAGATGCAAATGAACCCTATAGTTGTAGACACCATTTTATATGGGGTTACTGCTGCCCTTAGGGTGGTTGCTCTTCATGCCGGGACAGGAAAAGAAATCTGGCGGTATGGTGATTCTTTGCAGATATGGCATTCTACCAGTCGCGGTGTTTCCTATTGGGAGCACAAGGAAGATAAACGTATTCTGTTTACAAAAGGCCCTGAATTATTTGCTCTGAATGCCATAACCGGAGAACCTATCATAGATTTTGGGGTTAATGGAAAAGTTGACCTGCATATTGGAATGCCAGAGACGGCAAAAGATAAATTTGTAATATCCAATACCCCGGGGACAATATTTCAGGACCTTATAGTTATGCCGCTGAGGGTATCCGAAAGTGCCGGGGCTGCGCCCGGAAATATTATGGCTTTTAACGTTATAACAGGTCAGCTCGAATGGGTATTCCATACTATTCCTCTCCCGGGAGAAGAGGGTGCTGACACATGGGAAGATAAAAACGAATTGGTGGGGGCAGCAAATAATTGGGCCGGGATGGCGGTTGATGAGGGCCGGGGAATTATATATGTTCCTACAGGTTCTGCAGCTCCGGATTTTTATGGCGGCATACGAAAAGGGAGTAATTTATTTGCAAATTGCCTTTTGGCCCTGGAAGCTGAAACAGGAAGGCTATTATGGCATTTTCAATTCACACATCATGACATTTGGGATAGGGACCCTCCCGCGCCTCCAAATTTAATTACCATTACAAGGAATGGCAAAAAAATACCGGCAGTGGCTCAGGTAACAAAACAAGGGTATATATATGTTTTTCACAGAGAAACCGGCGAGCCTTTGTTTGATATCAATGAAGTGCCAGTGCCTGCTTCGGGCCTTAAAGGAGAAAAAGCCTGGGAAACACAGCCTTTTCCCGTAAGTCCGAAGCCTTTTGCGCGCCAGTCTTCAGAATTGACAGTAAATGATATCAGTCCTTATGCACAAAACAAAGAAGAGCTAAAGGCTGTGTTAACAGCTGCCGATAAACGTATTTATGCCCCTCCGGGGCTCGACCCTGTTTTGCTCTTACCGGGATATGATGGTGCGGCTGAATGGGGTGGTGCGGCTGCTGATCCGGAAGATGGTATTCTGTATGTTAATTCAAATGAAATGGCCTGGATAATGCAGATGGGAGAGAATAGTAACGGCCAAAAGGGCGGTTCCTATGGAGAAAGTGTCTATAAAAAGTATTGCGCGGTTTGTCATCAAGATGACAAGAGCGGAATAGCTGCAAGCGGATTTCCCTCTCTGATAAATATTGGTGATAAACTGAGCGAAGAAGAATTGCTAAATCAAATTAAACGTGGAAAAGGTATGATGACGGGGTTTCCGCAACTAACAGCATCTGAGCAGGAAGGTCTTATCAGTTTCCTTTTAGATGAAGATGCTAAAAAAGAGGTGGGTTCCGACCTTCCGGAATTGGAAGACATTCCTTATAAACATTTGGGTTACAACAAATTTTTGGCAAGCGATGGCCTTCCGGCTATTTCACCCCCCTGGGGAACTCTCCATGCTATTGATCTAAATTCAGGCGACTATATTTGGTCCGTTCCTTTTGGAGACACTCCTCACTTGAAGGAAAAAGGATATCCAAGAACCGGAACAGAAAATTATGGAGGGGCAGTAGTTACAGAAAATGGCCTTCTGTTTATAGGCGCTACCAAAGATGGTTACTTCAGGGTGTTCGATAAACATACCGGAAAAATACTTTGGGAATATGAATTGCCTGCTGCGGCTTTTGCTACGCCAGCGATGTATCAGGTAAATGGCAAACAATATATTGCTATTGCCTGCGGAGGTGAAAAATTAGGAACAGAGAAGGGAAATAAGATTGTGGCATTTTCACTGGATTAGCTTATTCGGCATTAGGCCTATAACACCCTGATTTTTCAAACGCTGATCCTGTATTTAAAAGCATCGAATAATTTTTAATCTCATCATCCAGATCAAAGTTTTGTCTCTGATAATTTGGAGTGTACAATACCTCATCCCAATTGGTACTCTTTGGTTCTGTAGCCCTAAGGTCTCCGGTAGTATTCATCCAATTCGTCAACTCTGTGTGTAAAGAATCCTTCAGACGTTCATATTTCTTGTCAGCCGCTACATTGTTCATATTATAAGGGTCGTTTGCCAAAATATATAATTCTTCCGGCGGGCGCTTGTCAAAAGCAAGTTTATAAAGCTGTTGACCCTCGGGGTCATCCTTGTTGGCCAGGATCAAAAACTTGGAAATGGAATTATCTACATCGCCATACTGTCCCACAGACTGATGAACCATAGAATCTCCCGCCGGCCATCTTTCATGCTCAAAATTCCTGATGTATAGGTATTCACTGGTTCTTATGGCCCTGGAAGGATAACTTAAGTTTCCTTTGCGGACATTTGCATGGCGTTCCCTTTCTAAAAAAACCTGGTTTCGCTCATTGCTGTCATTCATTTTACTATTACTCAAAAGTTTTATAAGGCTTTTTCCTTCAAATTCATCCGGTACAGATATCCCCGCAGCTTCTAAAAATGTTGGTCCCAAATCAATAAAATTTACGAAGTCATTTATTTTCAAATTCGATTCAATGTGGGTTGTCCAGTAAATCGCAAGGGGCATTCGGGTTCCATAATCATATAAATTTGCTTTGGCTCTTGGAAATGGCATGCCGTTATCACTTGTCATAACAAGTATGGTGTTCTCTAATAAGCCCCGGGTTCTCAATATGCTAATGATATTACCGCATTCGCGATCAAAACGTTCAACCTCAAAATAATAATCCAGCATATCATTGCGTACACATGGGGTGTCGGGCAAAAAAGCCGGCACTACTACCGACGCCGGATCCATCCCGGTTTTAATGCCTGTATTAGTTTCATAATCGCGATGTGGGTCTTTGCTTCCAAACCAGTAAAAAAAAGGTTGTCCCTGATCTTTTGAGTCCAGAAATGTTCTGAAGTTCGGGTAATCCTTGCCTGCAGGATTATGCGTGTATCCCCCTGATTCATAATCTCCGGGACCCCATCCCTTCCTGCTCTTACCTGTATGGTAGCCACTAGATTCTAAAATAGATACCCAATTGGAAAATTTTTCTGGGAAAACAGACCATAGATTTCCTGCGCTTTCCAACTGGTGTGGATATCGACTGGTTAGAATGCTTGCCCTGGAAGGCGAACAAGAAGGTGAGGCGCAAAATGCATTATTGAAAAGTGCTCCTTCTTTGGCAAGGAAATCAAATGTTGGTGTTCTAACGATTTCATCTCCATAAACACCTGCATGAGGATAAGACCAGTCGTCTGCTATAAAAAAAACAATGTTTGGAGGAAGCGGGTCGGGATTGGATTGAATTGAAGTGTTTTTTTGATCTTTACAAGCACATAAAAGCATCAAGAATATAATGCTGGAAAATTTATAGATATAATTTTCGGTCATGCCCAGGTAAGGTTTCCTTTTTATATTTATTAAGTGTCTTATAATCAAATATATAAAAAGTATGTTATTTTTAAACTTTGGACACAATGGCTGTGTTTGAGCCTTTGCATAAAAAAGAGCTTTATATGGGAAGAATAAAAATTCTGGTTGTAGGTTGTGGAAATATGGGAACCAGCCACGCCCGAGCTTACCATAAATTACAAGGTTTTGAAATTGTTGGTTTGGTTAGCAGGACACCACAAAGCCGGGAGCGACTTTCTGATGAACTCGGTGGCCTGCCTAAATTTGGTGATTTTACAGAAGCACTTGCCGCTACAAACCCTGATGCGGTAGCCATAAGTACCTATCCTGATACCCATGCGGCATACGTGAAAGAAAGCCTCGAGGCCGGTGCACATGTATTTGTTGAAAAACCAATAGCCTTAACCATTGAAGAGGCCGAAGAACTTGTTGATTTGGCCAAATCAAAAAATAGAAAATTGGTGGTTGGCTATATCCTGAGGGTTCATCCTGCCTGGACAAAATTCGTGGAAACGGCACAATCGCTTGGTAAACCTCTGGTGATGCGCATGAATCTTAATCAACAAAGCTCTGAAGATCAATGGTATACACACAAACAGCTTATGCAATCTATGTCGCCAATTGTAGATTGCGGGGTACATTACGTTGATATAATGTGTTTAATGACGAGGGCAAAACCAATTAGTGTAAGTGCTATCGGGGCCCGGTTAACAGAAGAAATAAGTTCTGATATGTATAATTACGGACAGCTGCAGGTTCGTTTCGATGATGGCTCTGTTGGTTGGTATGAAGCCGGTTGGGGGCCTATGATTAGTGAAACAGCATTTTTTGTAAAGGACGTAATAGGGCCTAAAGGCTGCGTTTCCATTGTGGATGAAAAAAAGGGCGATTCTGATGATATTGAAGGACACACTAAAACCGGAGGATTAATATTACATTTTAGTGAGTTGGATGCGGCCGGAAAATTTGTGAAGAAAGACCAGTTAATCAATACAGAAGATGAACCTGCAATCATTTATCAGATGCGGTTAATAGTTTAAAAATAGTTCTAGCAGCCGATAAATCGTATCGAACAGGTGAAACCGTTCATTTCTAATGGCTTTATTTCAATTTTATCAGATATATTTAAGCTTTGCAATTATAACAGCATGATTGAACTTTTCCAAAAGGCCAATTTACATAAGGACAGGCCTGCAATTGTTTCTAATGGAAACACCTATTCGTATGAGGATTTGCTGGTCAGATCCTCTGCGGTTGCTGCCAACCTTTTAAACAAAGCGTCTGATTTAAACCAAGCCAGAATAGCCTTTTTAGTGCCTCCGTCTTTCGAATATACGGCTGTGCAATGGGGAATATGGGCTGCCGGTGGAATTGCTGTGCCTTTGTGCGTACAACATCCGTTACCTTCAATGGAATATGTTATTGAAGATTCCGGTTCTAAAGTGATAATCGTTCATAAAGATTATCAGCATGTGCTTCAGCCGCTTGAATCAAGGCCCGGTTTGTCTATTATTCCTTTGGAGGAGGTTTTTAAAATGAATTCCTCCCCCCTGCCCGATATCGATTTGCATAGAAGGGCTATGATGTTATATACTAGCGGTACCACTAATAAACCAAAAGGCGTGGTAACCACACATGGTATTATCCAATCCCAGATTACCACTCTTGTAGAGGCCTGGGAATGGCAAAAAGATGATTATATTTTAAATATTCTGCCTCTACACCATGTTCATGGAATAATAAATGTGTTGAGCTGTGCGCTTTGGAGCGGTGCCTGTTGTGAATTTCACGCCAAATTCGAGGCAAAGGAGGTTTGGAGTGCTATTTTGTCTGGAAGAATGACGCTCTTTATGGCAGTCCCAACGATATACTATAAACTAATTAACTATTGGGAAGGTAAAAACAAAAAAGATCGGCTGTTAATGTCAGAAGCGGCATCTAAGCTAAGGCTTATGGTTTCAGGGTCCGCCGCACTACCTGTTCCTGTTCTTGAAAAGTGGAAATCCATAACCGGCCATACACTATTGGAGCGTTATGGAATGACCGAAATTGGGATGGGGCTTTCAAACTCGTATAGGAAGGAGAGAAGACCCGGCTATGTTGGTAACCCCTTGCCCGGAGTGGAATTACGGCTGGCAGATAATGACAATAACCCCGTTGATAAAGATAAGCCCGGAGAAATTCAAATAAAAGGGCCTTGTGTATTTAAGGAATACTGGCAAAAGGAAGAGGCCACAAGAGAGGCCTTCACCAAAGACGGTTGGTTTAGAACGGGCGATATTGCTATATTGCATAATGGTATGTACAAAATTTTAGGGCGTGATAGTGTTGATATAATTAAATCTGGTGGCTATAAAATTTCTGCGCTGGAAATTGAAGACGTCCTGAGGGGTCATAAAGACATTAAGGATTCTGCCGTAATTGGTTTGGAAGATGAAGAGTGGGGACAAGTCGTAGCTGCTTGCCTGGTATCCGGACAAAAAGCATTGGATTTTGACGAAATTTCAAAATGGCTTAGAGCCAGATTGCCCGCTTATAAGATTCCCCGAAAATATATTCTTCAAAGGAAGCTCCCTAGAAATGTTTTGGGTAAAGTAACCAAGAATGAACTTAAATCACTTTTTTAATATGGATTTTCTAAGTCTGTTTCCATATATAGGTATTGTCTTGTTAGTTGTTGTAAACGCCATTCTGGTAATGAAAAGAGATATTAAGGTTGACCGGAATAGGGACGATAACCAATCGAGGTAATGGACTATCTGAAAGAACATTATTTAACCCTTCTGTTAACTACTTTTTATGTGGCAGGTTGTCTGTATATCGGATGGCATTTTAAGAAGAAGGCAAGACGAGGGGTTGAGGGTTATTTTGTTGCTAAAAGGGAAATTCCCGGTTGGGTTATTTCACTGGCCTTTTTCTCTACCTCGGCCAGTACGAATACTTATATTGGTCAGGCCGGTATTTCATTTGAATATGGTCTCTCCTGGGCATGGATGGGATTAATATGGACCTTCTTTTGCGTAATTTCCTGGCAGCTTTTAGGCCCCAGAATGAGGTATCAGACGGCTCGTTTAAATTCTTATACAATCCCCGATTATTTTCATCTGCGCTATAAAAGCAATCTGGCCAAAAGCATTCGCGTTTTGTCTGCGTTTATAATCCTTTTTGCAACAATATGGTATATGGTAGGTATAGCCAAGGGTTGTGCACATGTTCTTACCTCTGTTTTAGATATTCCTTATGAATACGGCGCTTTTGCAATTATTTTTATTACCTGTGTTTACACCATTTGGGGTGGTATGTACAGTGTTTTATGGACAGATGCCATTCAGGGAATAATTATGTTTGGCGTGGCTATTCTAATGTTAATGCTCCCTTTTATTTATTTAGGCGGGGTTGATAATGTAATAGAAAGCATTTCCGTTACGGATCATCTAACAAAATCTGGTGAACCAATAGGTAATGGCCTAGTTGTTTTTGGCAAACTGGTTTCTTTTCTATATATCCTTGGAATAGGGCTCTCTATTGGAATGAAGCAAATTTCAGAACCAAAAAACCTTATTCGGTTTTATTCTATCAATAATGCAAAAAGCATGAGATTCGCCATGATCTGGACTCCTGTTTTTTTGGGCGTATCCCTGGTTTGTGTAATGGGGCTCGGGGCTTTGGTACATGGAATGACAACTGTTGAGGAGGCAAACTATCTCATAAATAATACCGATGAGGTAATTGGTTTTATGCTGGATAAATTTGACAACAGGCTGGTTAGCGGAATCTGCGTTGCCGGTTTATTTGCGGCCGGTATGTCTTCATTAGCTTCGGTTATTATCATAATTGGAACTGCATTTGTAAATGATATATGGCACGTTGTTAAACCAATGCCGGTTACCAAAATTATTCCAAGAACTAAATGGGCAATGGGGATATATTGTTTGATGGTATATATTTTTACTTTGTTTCCAATGGCTGGTATCGTGGAACTAACCGCATTTGCAGGGGCTGTTTTTGCAGCGAGTTTCTTCCCTGCGATTTTTGGAGGACTTTACTTTAAATGGGGTACAGACCTGGGTGCAATTTCTTCAATGATCGTGGGTATGCTGGTAAATATTATCTGGCGTTTTGGGTTTCGGTTTAACTATCCGGGGCTCGAGGATATACACGAGATAATTCCTGCTTTTCTATTTGCTTTGATAACCTATTTTGCTGTTAGCTTGTTAAGTAAGGATCGAAGACCGGACGAAAAACACCTGGCTAATGTTTTTGACTAAAAAATATTGAAATAAGTAATGATATAAGATTACTCTTTGATCATGAGTATGTGCGGAATATCATCTTCCAAATACGTTTCTCCGACTGCTTTGAAATCCATGTCTTCATAGAATTTTTGCAAATAGGTCTGCGCTGACAGGTGAATAGTGGTCTCTTTAAAATAATCCTCTATTGCTTTTATTGAAGCCAGCATAATTTCCTTTCCATAGCCCCCCACCCTCATGGGCTTCTTTACTACAACACGTCCTATGCAGGCATGGTCCATATAATCTCCCGGTTTGAAAATTCTGGTGTACGCTATAATCTCATTGTCTTTTGTTCCTATAACATGTAACGCCTTACTGTCTTTGTCGTCCATGTCCTGATATACACAATTCTGCTCCACTACAAAAACCTCTGACCGCAACTGAAGAATACGGTATAATTCCAGGTTGCTGAGTTCGTCAAAAGATTTAATAGTGATATTCATATGTTAATCCTGCACAATGACTTTTTTGCTGTCGCATTTGCCAAATTCAGGCTGTATATTCAAATGATTTATCCCAAATTTATGGTACACCTCTTCCTCTATTGTTTCCAATATCTTATCAAATTCTGACAGGTTTATATCTTCATCAAAATCAATGTGAGCCTCCAGGTGTATTTCATCCTCATTCAGTTGCCAGATGTGTACGTGGTGCACATTTTTTACGGGTCTTATTTTTGATATTTCTGATACTATTTGTTGCACCTCAATGGTATTCGGGGTAAATAGCATTAATACTCTGGTAGAGGTCTTAAGGAGGTCATACCCCATATAAACAAGGTATAATGCAATTAAGATAGTTAAAACAGGATCTACCCAGTATAGTGCGTAAAACTTCATTAATAATCCTCCAATTAGGACAGCAACAGACGCCATCATGTCTGTAAATAAATGGAGATAAGCAGATTGCATGTTCATATTTGCCTTAGCGTCTTTTTTAATTAGAAGAACACTAAATCCGTTTGCTGCTATCCCTAATAAAGACAGCCAGATAACTAAATTCGATTCAATTTCAATTGGATTTATAAATCTTTCGATAGCTTCTTTCACCAGGATTATAGAAACAATGATCAGGGTTGAGGAATTTACAAAAGCCGCTATTATTTCGGCTCTCTTATATCCAAAAGTCTTGTTTAAAGAAGCTTTCTTTTTTGATAATAAATTAGCCACATAACTAATAATCAGCGAAAGGACATCGCTGAAATTATGAAGTGCGTCTGATAATAAAGCAAGACTTCCGGATAATATTCCTCCGATTACCTGTGCAAGGGTTATTAAAATATTAAGAAGTATTGTAATAAAAAGATTTCTTCCTTTTAAATCTTTATGAGAATGGGAGTGCGGATGGGAATGTGAATGTGAATGCGAATGGCCCATGTTGTTTCTTTAAGAGCAGGGTATTTTTTCAATTCGTCGTTCATGTCTCCCGCCTTCAAATTTTGTGTTAAGAAAAGTTATTACCATTTCTAAAGCCTGGGGAAGAGAAATAAAACGTGCGGGAAGGCTTAGGATGTTCGCATTGTTGTGCTCCCTGGCTAATGCCACTATTTCCTTGTTCCAGCAAAGTGCTGCCCTAATACCCTGGTGTTTATTTGCGGTCATACTGGCACCATTTCCACTGCCACAAATTATTATACCCAAATCGGCACTATCTGTTTCCACATCAGATGCAACAGGGTGAATAAAGTCGGGATAATCCACGCTGTCTGAACCATCCGTACCATGATTTACTACTTCTATGCTCATAGATTTGAGAAGACCCACAATTGCCAGTTTATATTCCGTGCCTGCATGATCATTGCCTATTGATATTTTCATAGTATAAGAGTATTTAGAATTAGTACAAAGTTACAAATACCTTCGGGAAACGTGGTTTTAAATATTGTTAACAGCTTACTATATTATAAAAGCGTAAGTAATTGGTTAAGAAACTGTTACTAATTTATTTGATTTGTTAATAACCATAGGATAAGAAATGAGTATTGTTTTTTATAATCTGGTAAAAAAATTGCTTTACAAAACCTTATCGGTTTTAAGAAAACTTTTTCTCAATTTTTTACAGAAAGATATTAAAATTGAATGCCCTGGTAATTAACAGAAAAGAAAGATTTAGTTGTAAGTAATTCTATGTTGAAATCAGTTATTAAGAGTCGTGTATAAAAAAGTTAAATTATTGATGCTTAGACTATACAGTAGAGTTCTAATTGTCAATAAACTCTTTTTTCTGTTTATAGCAACAATTGCTTAAAATTTTTATAAGTAGTATTAACAAACAATCATAATCATCATTTTTTATATAATTTAATTAAAGTAATAATTAATAAATTAATAATTGTTGATATGTTATTTGCGCAATAGTTTGGTTTAAATCTGGTTTAGTGAATAGAGTGCTATGGATTATAATTCGTAATTTTCCACCCAAATAAAGAATTTAATGTCGAAGAAAAAGAAAAGGGCGAAAAGCCATAAAATAAATGAAATTACAAAGGGGATATTCTCAGTACTGGAGAAAGACCCTTCTAAAAGTTTTAATTATAAACAAGTTGCCTCAAAACTTGAATTAAAGGACACTGAAAGCCGGAATTTATTAATTAGAAGATTGGGTGAATTAAAAAATGAAAAACGAATACAAGAAAATACAAGAGGTAAATACCAGGCAATTGTAAATGGAAAATACTATCAGGGAAAGGTTGATATTACCGCGAGGGGTAATGCATATGTTGTTGTTGATGAATTAGAGAGCGACATCTTTGTACCATATAACAGAATAAACAGGGCTTTTCATGGTGACACCGTGGAGGTAGATATATTTAAAAAGAGAGGCGGCAAGAAACCGGAAGGTGAAATAAAGAAGGTACTGGAACGAAAAAAGAAAAGATTTGTAGGTATAGTAGACTTGCAAAAGACATTCGCATTTATTAGACCTACCGATATAAGAATGTATACGGATATTTTTATTCCGCCTGAAAATATAGGTAAAGCAAAGAATGGTGAGAAAGTACTTGTAGAAATTATTGATTGGCCAGATAAAAATGAATCTCCTTATGGCAAAATAATTGAAATTCTTGGTAAACCCGGGGACCACCATACAGAAATCCATGCCATATTAGCTGAATATGGCTTACCTTCTGAATTTCCGGCTGAGGTGGAACATTATGCGAATTCTTTGGATACTTCAATAAAACAGGAAGAAATTTCAAAAAGAAAAGACTTAAGGGAACTTCTTACATTTACGATAGATCCCCGGGATGCGAAAGATTTTGATGATGCTTTATCCTTTGAAGTCTTGGATAATGGTAATTTCTCAATAGGTATACATATAGCCGATGTTTCTCATTATGTGAAGCCAGACACTATATTGGAACAAGAAGCTTATGAAAGGGCAACCTCGGTCTATCTGGTAGACAGGGTTGTGCCAATGTTACCTGAAGTTTTATCTAATAACGCTTGTTCATTGCGCCCTCATGAAGATAAATACACGTTTTCCGCAATTTTTGAGATGGATGAACATTGTTCGGTAAAAAACCAATGGTTTGGACGCACGGTTATTAATTCAAATGAACGATTTGCTTATGAGGAAGCCCAACACATTATAGAAACGGGAAAAGCATTAATTCCTGAGTCTGTTTCAATTCGAAATAAGGCTTATTCAGTTGGCAAAGAAATCGTTTATGCAATAAACACCTTGAATAGCCTGGCTAAGAAAATGAGAAGCAGGAGGATGGATTCCGGAGCTATTTCTTTCGACAAAGTAGAAGTTAAATTCAATCTTAATTCAAAAAATGAACCGGAGGGTGTCTATTTTAAAGAAGCCAAGGACTCAAATAAATTAATTGAGGAATTTATGTTATTGGCGAATCGCAGAGTAGCAGCCTTTATTGGTAAACAAAAACCAACAAAAACTTTTGTATATCGAATTCACGATCAGCCGGATGAGGAAAAATTATTAGCTTTAAACAGTATTATTTCACGTTTTGGACACAAGCTTAACCTCAGGGACAAAAAAGCCGTTAGCAACTCTTTAAATAAGCTCCTGGAGGACGTAAAAGGCAAGAAAGAACAAAATCTTGTTGACACTTTAGCGATACGCAGTATGAGTAAGGCAGTCTACAGCACGGATAATATAGGACACTATGGTTTAGCATTCGAATTTTACTCCCATTTTACATCCCCTATTAGGCGTTATCCGGATGTAATGGTACACAGACTGCTCCAACATTATTTAGAAGGAGGGAAATCTCCCAACAGCGAAACCTATGAGGAAATGTGCAAGCATTCTTCTGATATGGAAAATTTAGCCGCTAGTGCCGAACGCGATTCAATTAAATATATGCAGATTAAGTTTATGCAGGATCATAAGGATCAGGAATTCAGAGGTGTTATTTCCGGAGTTACAGAATGGGGAATTTATGTTGAAATAATTGAAAATAAATGCGAAGGAATGGTCCGAATACGGGATATAAAGGATGATTATTATACCTTTGATGAACGGGAATATGCAATAATAGGAGAACGTACCTATAAAAAGTACCAGTTGGGAGATATAGTTATAGTGATGGTAAAAAGTACGGATTTAGTAAAGCGCCATCTGGATTTCTCACTTTTAGGTAAACCAGAAGAATAACTCATTTTTGGAATAGAATTTGTTTATTCTCAGGGATAAACACTAAAACCAACGTAATGAAACAATTAATACTTTTTGTTTTTTTTCTGTTTCTTATGCAGACCGCAAGACCACAGGATGGCAAAATCAGTATGAATTTGGCAAACTTCACTGAGGTTAAGGCATTTGATGGAATATCTGTGAATTTGATTAAATCAAATGAAAACAAAGCTGTAATTACAGGAGCAAATACAGATAAGGTTAATTTTGTTAATTCAGATGGAATACTTAAGATCCGCATGGAAATAACTAAAATTTTTAGTGGGTACAGGACCTTTGTAGACCTTTATTACACACAGAATTTACTCATAATTGATGTTAATGAAGATGCAAGAATTGGCTCTAAAGATACATTTAATCAGGAGGTCATTGAATTAAAAGCTCAGGAAGGAGGAGAATTAGAAATAAAAGCAACAGTAGAACAAATGTTGATCAGATCTGTCTCCGGAGGAGTTATTACCACAACTGGGGAATCAGATGTTCAGGATGTAGCTATTAATACCGGAGGTTCTTATTTAGGCAAGGATTTTAAGACAAAATTTACCACTGTAAATGTAAATGCCGGATCTAGCGCAGAGATTTTCGCTTCGGATTATGTAAAAGCTACTGTGAAAGCCGGAGGAGAAGTTTTAGTCTTTGGAGACCCTGCAAAAATGGATGAAAAAACAGTTTTTGGAGGCAAAGTAACACGAATGTAAAGGAATTCTATATTTAATGGTAGAAGATATTCAGGCAGCTATACCGCTAGGTTTTTTGTTGGCCTTTATGATTGGCCCTGTTTTTTTTGTACTACTCGAAACAAGCGCAACTAAAGGGTTCAGGGCAGGTTTGTTTTTTGACCTGGGGGTTATTCTTGCGGATATTATTTTTCTTACAATTGCCTATTTCAGTAGTTTTCAATTACTGGAAAATTTAAGCAATCAACCCGGTTTGTATGTTTTTGGAGGAGCAATTCTTCTTATATACGGACTTACTACTTTCTTTAATAGAGATTTTGTAAAAGGAAGAACGGATATCAAACCAAGAAAAGGGGGTTATTTAAGCCTGTTTGTAAAAGGTTTCCTTCTTAATTTTATAAATATTGGAGTGCTTGTTTTTTGGTTGGGTGTGATTATAATAGTGGGCCCCAGCCTGGACAACCAGGCCAATAGGATTATTGTTTTCTTTTCGACAATGCTGGCCGCTTATTTAATTACCGACATTTTCAAAATTCTCCTGGCGAAGCAACTTCGGCGTAAGCTTACCACAGAACGGATTCGGATGATAAAGAAAGCCCTTGGAATTATATTGGTAATATGTGGACTTGTGCTTGTTTTTAAAGGTTTCCTTCCCAAGGACAAACTAAACATAGAAAAGGGCATTGAATATATAAGAGAATAACAAATCCCAGACTCCAGAAACATTCGGATTAAACAAAAAAACCTCTCATAAATTGAGAGGTTTTAGAGGCATCGAGCGGATTCGAACCGCTGTACAAGCTTTTGCAGAGCTGTGCCTAGCCACTCGGCCACGATGCCATTTAAAGGCGCAAAGGTACTATTTTTTCCTACTAAGAAAAAGAAACTTATGCTCTCTTTTTCTTAAGGGTTGCCGTTACCATTTCTACATCACCGTTTATTGGGGGATTCATTTTAGAAACTGAAACGACTGCCTTAGTAACAAATTGCAACTCTTTAAAAATACGATCTAATATTCTTTTTGATACATGTTCAAGCAGTTTTGAACTAATGAGCATTTCTTCCTTAACGACCTTATTGATAAATACATAGTCGACAGTATCTGTCAAATTATCTGAAACACTCGCTTTTTGTAGATCTGCGAAGACTTCAACAGTTACCAGGTAGTCACTACCAATAATATTCTCTTCTTTCAGGCAACCGTGATGGGCATAGACCCTAATGTTACGTACTGTTATTTTACCCACTTTCTATTAAGTTTTTGCAAACTTAACCTAAAGACCTGAGAATTTTTAATAAGTACACCTGCAATTGCTAATACCCTGGAATAGATCTACCCCAATGGTAATTACATGAGTACCTGTACTGAATCCCAGGATCTCATTCAATATAATCTGGTAGGAGTAGCCGAAATAGAAATTACTCTTCTTAAGCCCTATTAAAGGGGCAATATACAATGGGCTACCTACCTGATCATTCAGAAAACGATAGGTTACACCTGCGTAGTAGTAATCTTCAAAATCATACCACCTGAATTTTGCATTCAAATCCGTTACAGATCGCCCGTCACTTTCAAACCATTGAAAGAAAACAGAAGGCTCTATTTCAAAATTGCTCTTTTTCTTGCTGAATCTATAGCCGGAATAGAGATAATAATTTCTTAATTGGTTAGGCTCTGCTATGGGATTAAACTTTTCTAAGTCTTTATTCAGAAGGTTTGAAGCATTTAAACTTAGAAAAAACTTATTTTTTCTGTATAACACACCAACATCGAAATTGTGGTTTGTTGTGGCGCGGTCATCCGTAACACTCGGATCCGGATTATCAAAGTTTTCAATATCAATCCTAAACTGATTAAAGTTATAAGAAAGACCAAAGGAAAGGAATTCATCTTCATACTTATCTAAAGTAAGGTGATGCGCAAAAGACAACCTTGCCCCTCTTTGTTTGGTTTCCCCATTACTATCATTATACAGGATCATACCTACACCGGAGCGGTTGCCAACCCTTCCGTCAGCAGCCAAAGACTGAGTGTCCGGAGCATCTTTAATTCCAACCCACTGGGTCAGGCCATTAATCCGCACTTTTATGTAGTCACCTATTCCCGCATAGGTTGGCGATATAACAAAGGGGTTATCTGCTAAATACTGCGACAATTGTGGAAGCGTAAGCTCCTGTGCATGCAAAGCAAACGCACACAACATCAGCATTAAACATAACAATCTCTTGCGCATAATTCTATTAGGTTAAGTTTTATCTGTATAAAGTAAAATGTCCAACAAACTCTCTTTCATCGCGCTCACCATTCAACCTTATGACATACCAATAATCTCCTGTAGGCAATTCGTTGCCATGATATTTTCCATCCCAGCCGTTTGGTACAATCGTTTCTTCAGCAACTACTCTACCATAACGATCATATATTTTTATTAGTATTTCAGGATATCCTTCAATATTATCAGGAATCCAATAATCATTCATACCATCACCATCAGGGGTAAAGAAATTGGGGATTTCTATATCTATAAACTCCATGAATATTTGTGCAGACACCTCGCACCCGTTTTCATCTATTACCGTCACCGTATAGGTACCGGTCATAGTAATATAATAGGTGTTATCTGTACCATTATTATCATCGTTGAAATAGAACGTATAATCCTCAACACCACCAGTGGCAATTGCTGTTATCTCGTTAAGATTCTGTTGTTCCAACACCAGGGTCAATGGTTCGAAACTCATAATTTCAAAATCAACAGTTTGCATACATCCATTAGAATGTGAAATGGTTACATAATGGGTCCCCGGACTAATATTTCTGAAATCAGGATTCAATTGCAGATCTGCCGGATCTGTGGAATCTAAGGCGTACATAATAGAACCAAGAACAGTTGGATCTTCCATGGTAATGTTGATATAGTTTTCCGGAAGGATATCTGTACATTCATAAACAGGTTCTACTATAGCATTTAGATTAACGCCCGGATCAATTTCAACAATTACATTAGTTTCACAATCCTGCGCATCACGAACAAATATTACATAGGTACCGGCAGCCAGATCCGCAAAGGAAGTCTGATTTAATACATAATCAGCCGGATTATTGGAATTAAACGCAGTGCTATATGGCGCTGTACCTCCTGAGATACTGAGTGTTATTGTACCATCCTCACTACCAAGACATACTTCAGGTAATGCAGTATAGGTTACATCAAGAGGAGCTGGTTCTACGATTGTGAACTGGAATGGAATAAAACAGCCGTTTTCATCCTGAGCGATTACATCATAAACACCCGGCTCCAGATCAACAAATGTATTTTCTGTATCAAATTGGTTCAGGTTTGGCGTAATGGCATACAGGATATTACCTGTTCCTCCCGAAACTTCAACCGTAATTGTTCCATCATTCTGCCCGGCGCAGGTAACATCTGTGAATTCCTCCCTGTCTATTTGCAGCGGAACGGGTTCTGTTATAATTATTTCATTAGACACCTCAACACAATCCATGCTGATAACCCTTATATAATAGCTACCAACACCCAACATTGAGAAGTTCCCATCTGTCTGTGGTCCTGCGATTAAATTAGTTAAAGCGGCATCGCCAAATAATTCGTATGAATAACTACCTAAGCCTCCAAAAGCCTGAGCCATTATTGTAGCCGTCATTTCGCCGGTACAATTTATGATCGCAGCGCTTTCATCTATGACTATAGACAATGGAATTATAGGATCAATAGACACCTGGTTAGAGATTGTGGCCTCACATCCGAATGAATCACGTACATAATATTGATATACCCCTGCAGGAACAGTAAACATATGGGTGTTACCTCCAGACATTGGAGAATAAGCCACACCGTCTGTACTAAATTCATATGGTGCAGTACCACCCGTAGCAGTCAGTTCAATTTCCGCATGGTTAGTACAAGTGAGCGGAGTAAGTTGAATTAATGAACTGGTAACATCCGTAGGCTCAGAAATAGTAACCTGAATGGTCTCTACGTCACAATTCCAGCCATCGGATACGGTAATACTATATATTCCCGCACCAATGTTGTTGAATATTGGACTGGTCTGTCCGCCACTACTGAAATCTATTACAGTTCCGGTAGGATCATAATAATTTAATTGATATTGATAGACGCCTTGTCCGCCTATTACATTTATAGCTGTTACTGTAGCATTCGTATCTCCATAACAAACCAATGTGGTAGGTGTAGCTGTAATGTCTGCTGTGATTGGCACTGGCTGTATCAGAACTTCTGTATCGTTAAGAACACATCCGCCATCATCAGTAATTGCAATTGTAAAGTTACCGGCAGAAAGTCCTGTGAACAGGTAACTGTTTACATCGTTGACGGTATAAACCGCAGCAGTTGTGGTATTTGTCAATACGATATCATAAGGGGCATAACCTCCTTCAGGGTCTACAATAATTTCACCCTGGTCGTTGGTACAAGTAACGTTTGCAATTTCATTAATTGTAGCCGTAAGAGGCATATCCGGGGAGATAATTGTAATAATATTTGAATCCTCAACACATAAAGGCGCTGCTGTTTCAGTAATCCTTACAAAATAGTTTCCTCCGGAAACACCCGAAATAGTTAATGGGTTTGTAGCTGTGTCTCCTGCACCTGTAATTCCTGTACTAACACCTGCTGCCGTAAAGATTTCATAGTTATAAGTCCCGGCATATCCGGTAATATCTACTTCAAGAGCACCATTTGTATCCCCGAAACAAATCACAGGCAACGTTGCCGTTGCTACAACATCTATAAGATCATAGGGTGCAATACTATAAGGCGAATCTACATAACACCCGGTTGCCACATCCGTAACCCTGAACGTATAACTTCCCACAGCAGTTAAATCAAATTCTGCAGTAGTATTTGTTGGGGTCGAAGTTAATACACCATTAGGGTTGCCCAACGGAAGTAATTCGTAAGTATACGTATTTCCGGGATTACCATCATCTGTAACAGTGATCGTAATTTCTTCAGGCACCACACAAGAAATGGCAACGTCTTGTGAGACAGCTACAGTGAATACATTTAGCGGATCTATAACTACCGCATCTGTCGCTGTACATCCATTTGCATCCTGGACATAGACCGTAATATTTTGAACAAGACCCGTGTCTACAACATCAAAGGTGCTAGAAGTCTGGAAATTAATATTATCTATACTGTATAAATATGGACTGGTTCCTGTTCCTGCTCCAACGGTCGCTGTAATTGTAGCCGTATTTACCGTATTGTTAGGGTTACAGCTAAATGCCGTAGTCACTGCCGAAACAGTTAAGACAGACGGTTCATTTACAACAACTGGCTCTATTAGCGAACAACCTCTTTCTGAGATTGCCTCAACATTATAGGTGCCTGCAGCCAAGCCATCAAAAATTGGACTTGTTTGTGGCCCCGCAATAAGAACCAATAAGGCATCATACAGATTATAGGTATAAATTGGGTTATCATTTACGCCCGGAGCCACAGGTGTTAAGTTTACTGTTATACTTCCATCGCTTAATCCGTTACAAGATACATCTACCACGGTATGTGGGTCGAAAGTAACAGGCGTAGGCGCATCTAATTCCTGCGTTATAGTTTTTGTACATACAGGATTAGTGGTATCCAAATCGGTCACCATAAAAGAATAGGTACCTGGCTGGTTCAAGCCTGTGAAAACCCCGGTATTGTTAACAACAGATGTTATAAGATCAGGGAATGTAACTATATAGCTCAAATTCGCAGAACCTCCGGTTACTGTAATGGTAATTTCACCATCCGGAGATGCCGTACAGTCTATAGGTTTTACCACTGTGCTTATTAATGACATCTCTTCGTAAAGAACTTCCGGACCTATAGTTGTTATACAAGACCACTGGTCTGTTATCTGAACTTCATAGCTTCCAGCTCCAAGGCCGGAGAATACAGTTGAAGTCTGTGGCGCACCAAAAGGCGCTGCATCTTTTATTAATTGGTAGGTATAGTTACTTCCTTGTCCACCAGCTGTTCCGATTACTTCAATTTCACCCTGAAGATTGGTACAGTTTTCCTGATTGATTTGCAAAGTAGCTGTAATTGGAAGAGGATCTGTAAGAACAATGTTGTTCTGGATCATCTCCTCACAACCGCTTGAATCTATTACCCAGGCTTCATAAGTACCCGCTACAAGGTTTTCAAACCTTGGTCCGGCAACATAATCTCCAGGACCAGTTGGCGGCACGGTTCCTACATAATAAGTGTAGCCACCCCAGCCTCCGAGAACAT
>NZ_CAMYIP010000016.1 GCF_947258525.1 uncultured Eudoraea sp. | reverse complement strand
AAAATGTTCTTCTGTGCCTGGGACAATCCTTCGTATCGTATCATTAATACTCATACCCGGAATGGTTGTTCCGGCCGGGATCACTGATTCAAAACTATCTGCTTCAGCGTTTAGCACATTGAGATTCCCGGGGTGCAGCAATTGCCAGATACTGCTGTCTTTAGCTGCCTCTAATAATTCAGAATTGAGTACGATATCATTAAACTTCCGGTACTGCCTTACATGGGGAAAAGCTTTAAAGGTATCCTTTTGGGTATCAAGTTTTACGAGAACCAGCGTGTCTAATACTACAGATGAATTATGAAACCAAATATTCTCATCGGTGTCTTCAAATAAAACTTCGATAAACCCTTTCAATGGCAAATGTGATGGGTCCGTTATACTGGATAAATAATTGACAAAGTGATCCTTTTTTGGATCGTAGGAAATCACCCCTTCCCCATGGTTTCCAGTCCATAATTTACCATCTCTGGCCTTTATAAGTCGTGTACCTCCGCGTAATTTTAACTTACCATCCTGATCTGATGACTCTCCCCGAAATACTTTGAAGGTATACCCATCATATTTTACAATTCCATTCTGGGTGGTGATCCAGATAAATCCCTGCTCGTCCTGTATAACATCCCGGGCAAATTCCTCCGGCAAGCCTTCGGCTACCCCGTATTTTTCAAAAGCGATCTTATCCGGTAGGGATTGGGCCACCAGGCCGGTACTTAGGATGAAGGATAATAGGATGAAAGCAAGAAGTAATAGCCGTTGGATGAAACTACTCATAATGTTGGTTTTCGGTTGGATCCGTCTTATAGCCTTGAAACAGAGCCGAAATAAGACGCTGAAAAACAAAGGATTTCTACGCTAAAAGCTCCTTGCTATCTAATATAAGCAAGTTTTTAGAATAAACTGGGAGGAGGCAATTGACAATCAAAGTTCCTCCAGAATAAACTGCATCGTTCTAAAAGAAGGTTCCTTTTGTAACTACAAAAGATCCATTGTCTGACCTGAATTGATTTTGGGTGTAAGAAGTGTTTCTGAAGCAGCAGTATGCTTCTTTGCTCTTAGAAAAAAAAGCACCGAAGTGCTTTTTAATTTCCTGATTGAAGTGCTTTCCAATTTGGATAAAAGAGCCATTTGGTGTCAGAGCTCAGATCCTGCACAGCTGTGATCTTTTCATCTTTATAATAGCTTTGGATGCCACTTCCTCCACCCCAATTAATAGGGATACGTTCGCCTTCAAATGTTGTCTTCACCAGGTTCCATCCCTTTTTGAATTGTACATTGATCTTTTTATAGAGATCAAAGTCCTTTCCGGAGCTGCGGCCACGTTCGATCGTACATACTGCCTCGGTATTACTGGGTGCACTTACATATACCAACTGCATTCGATGTCCAGGTATCCCATAGTAATCATTTGCCGTAGTCCAACCATCAATAATGTCATTGGAAGAGGACAACCAAACATTGCCAAGTTCCTCCCCATTTTTCATGATCCGTATGTCTGGTCTCAAATAACCGGCAGAGGGATTCGTCCATTTTTGGTTAGTAGTTGTGCCTGTCATGCAATTGACCCAACGGGCATCTGCAACCGTTGTTTTATGGGTGCTGGCTTTTTCTGGCAGGTCAAAAGTAAATCTGCCATTAGATTCTACGACACCGATCTTTTTGGTATACCCGGGGCTGTTGGGATATCGGGTCATCCCTACCAAAACCACCTCGGCTTCTCCATAGGTCCAGTTCTCGAATTTTGTTCCCGTCCCCTTGCTGATCAGGTATTTTTTCGAGTAGTCTTCCGAAGTAGTTGGTGATTTTTTTTGATTTGCTTTGGCTTTCTGTTCTTTGGCCAATTGGTCCTGAAACTCCTTGATCTTTACTGCGCCCTCTTTCATTTCCTGTGTATTCGCCCTCTTTCATTTCCTGTGTATTCATCATGCTGTCATATTGCCGCTGCATCTTTTCCATCATTTTCTTGGCATTTTTCTGCATTTCTTCTGCCTGCTTCTGTTGTTCAGGGGTTTGTGCAATAAGATTGGCAGAACAAACCAATAAAAGTGTAAGGCAAAGTGTTTTAATCATTTTCATAACTGTTATTCTTAATTGTTAAAAAATGGTATTTTAAATTCGCTGGCTCCGGGCAAAGTCACAAGATATTGTTGCATGCCATCGTCGGGCTGATAAGCATACCTAAAAAAAGATAGATACTAATTATTATCCAATAAGTCGGATAGGTGGTCTTAGCTGCTATCTATTAATGTTATTTATTTGGCGGATATAAGATATGTAAATAACCGCTTGATTACCAGAAATATGTATCATTTGCCGGGCTGGTTGTATAGTTAGCTCAAATTGGAAAGAGGCAAAAAAAAAAAATTGACCCAATAGGTCAATTTAAAAGAAATATAAAACAAGTCGTACGGCCCCCCGATACATCATAATACTAATTACATTATTGGAATTGTTGATCTAGGTAGTTCCCCCGAAACCTACAATCTAACAAATACTTCGCCATTTACATGGCCAGGTTGTCCAACTATACTGTAATTCTACCCTTACTTTTTGGTTGCCACAGAGACCGTACGGCTTGTTTTTCAATAGTTTGAAAACTTCATTTTACAATGAAGCACATCTAATATACATAATAATCTTTTACTATAACGTTATCGTAAAAGTAAAAATTTGAACATTTCGTTTTTCTTTTCCTACGAATTCAGGGCGAATCTCGATTGAACCCGATTATTATTAGCCTACATTGGTGATGGAGGTTCGTTTAGAAAACTCAAACTTCACATTTTAATAACATAGCCCACTGATTATCTGAAATCACTCTCAATAAGGGCTTACAACTAAATTAAAAAGGAATAATGTTCCGGTATGTTCGATCACCTGAACAATTACGGGTTCTCAAAATCCAAAGTGTTGGATTGAGGCGTCTCCATAACTACGGTGTTCTCCATTATTGTAGACTCGTTATAGCCCGTAATAACGGCTAGCACCAACATGGCGACAAAGATGACAAATAAAATCACGCATTTTTTCATGATCTTGGTTTTTTGGGACTACTACTATAAATTGGGGGAATACATTTAAACGAGTATACAAGGTATGAGGGAAGTTGAGCCCTCGCAAATTATTTGTATGAATGGTCAAATAATCCGTATGAACTGCACATTGGCTTCGCTTACCTTAGTATTTGTCTGGCTTGAGATCACCACTACATATACTTGAAGTGCCATTAGCCACTATTTATATAAAATACCCATTATACGCCCCTTAGGTGCATTGATACGCGATCTTTTACCATCGATACAATTCCAGGAAACTAGGCAGGGTATAGCTCTATTTTTGCTTAAATTACCTTATATTGATATGTCTATGATCGAAGCAGTTTTAGTAGATGATGAAGTAAAGGCACTTCAAAGCCTTTCCTGGGAGTTGACCAATTTCAGTGATGAAATTGAGATCATTGCATCCTTCACGGATCCGATTGAAGCTCTTGGTTATCTGGAGGGTAACAGACCGGATTGTCTTTTTTTAGATATTGAAATGCCCACTATGGATGGATTTCAATTCATAAAAAACCTTAAGACAAAAAATTTTCCTGTAGTTATAACTACCGCATATAATCAATACGCTATTAAAGCCTTGAAAAATGAAGCTATTGATTACTTGTTAAAGCCTATAGATTCAGACGACCTAAAGGATACGATCGGGAAGATAAAGCGTTATAACGCCCGTAATTACACCGCTGAAAACCTTGAAAAATTATTGTTGAAATTCAACAATAACCCTATTCGTAAAAAGATCACGTTAAATACTGATGGGAAGCTCATTTTTTTGGAAAGCGACGAGATCCTGTATGCAGAATCTGATGGAAACTATAGCACCATATTTCTTACCAACGGCAATAAAATAGTACTCACCAAAAAACTGAAGGAAGTAAATGAGATCCTTCCCTCCGATACATTTTTCCGAGTACATAATTCCTACATTGTAAACATTGGGAAGATCAAGGAATTCCTTAAAACAGACGGCTATGTGATCCTTGATTCTAAAAATAAAATTCCAGTTTCACGCCAGAAAAAAAGTGATTTTCTGGATTTGTTGTAATCCCGTAAATTGACTGGTTGAATGCGAGTCCTTTTACAGATAGCCATCCTTCTCTTCCTTTCCTTACTTCAGGTTAGGCAAACTCCTCAGGAATACCAAGCAAAAACGGATAGCCTTATCCTAAAAAGGCCTGTGGCCTATGCTTCTATTGATCACGTTTTTGGGCCTTATCGCAATGATACCCTGGTCTTGAATTTTTTAAAACTCAAATCACGACGGACCAATTACCCGGAAGGTCTGTGTTATTCAAATGCACACCTAGCTCAGATCTATCAAAAAAATGGTCTTTTTACCAAGGCCCATGTTTCTTTTATGGAGGCCCTTGAGGCTTCAGATCAATCCGAAAATCCTGAATATAAGGTAAACACGCTTGTCAAACTTGCCGGCCTTCATGAGGAAACCGATAGTCTGAAAACTGCCATTTACTTCTATCAGGATGCGTTGGCCATTACAGATTCATTAGAAACACTTTCAAAAAATACCCTGCTGAATAAGCAAGAAGCCGAAATTAGATTGGGCGATCTATTCAGGCTCCTTCAGAATCCCAAAACTGCTATTCAATACTATAACAATGCCCTGGATTCAGATTTCTTAATTGATGGGTCAGAAGAACTCCCCGCTATTCATTTGAGGATCGGACAGGCATTAAAAGATCAGGGCAAGCCGGAAGCAGCTCTGATTGCTTACAGAAAAAGCAGGGCTGCAGCACAAAGCTCCAATAATTCAAACTTGCATAATTGGTCTGTTCTGGCAATGGCAGATCTGTTCGTGGAAACAGATCGACTGGAGGAAGCTAGAGAACTATTTACTTCCTTACATAAGGAAAATGAGGAGGAGGACGACGACCTGCAATTGGCAACCCTACTATTACAAAGCAAATTATTAGCAAAAAGGGGTGCCTTGTCAGAGACACGGGAATTGCTATCAGATGGTATGGCACTGGCAACGCGAACCGATAACAGATCGGCTCAGGCAGAAATTAACTTAATGCGCTCTGATCTGGAACGCAAGGCCGGAAATTTTGAGGCAGCACTCAATGCATATTCAAGATATCACGAACTGCAAAATGATCTCCAGCTGCCAAAATTCCGAGCCTATCTATACAATGCTATCATACCTAATAATGCAAATGCCCGGAAAAGTGAACTGCAATTGCTGACAGAGCTCAATGAGCTCAATGAATTTCGATTAAAACGCAATCAGAATACTTTCTTGATCACCGGCCTTTTATTTGCCTTGCTTTCACTGGTTCTTTATATCATCTATAGACAATATCAACTGAGAAACGAACGCAAGGTTGTTTCCCTGGAACAAACCATGTTACGGAGTCAGATGAATCCGCATTTTTTGTTTAATACTTTAAACTCCATCAAGCATTATATTATCAATAATGAACAAAAAAATGCCGTTCACTACCTGAATAAATTCTCCAAATTAGTCAGGCGAATTTTAGAAGCTTCTTCGGCCCGGGAGACTACCTTATCTGAAGAGCTGGAGACCGTGGAATTGTATATGAATATTGAGAATATCAGATTTTCCTACGAAATAGATTTTCAGATCCACATGGATGAGCAGGTAGACCCGGATCACATCCGTATTCCCTCACTGATCCTTCAACCTTTTTTGGAAAATGCCCTGTGGCATGGGCTCTCCTCCAAGAAAGGAGCGAAAAAAATCGATCTTCTGGTAGAGCGTGATGAGGACGATAAGATCAGTATTGAAATTCGAGATAACGGAGTGGGGCGCGCAGCCTCTCAAAAAATGAAGGAGAGCAGGGTCCTTAAGCGAAAATCCCTGGGGATAGACATTACAAAAGAGCGACTTCAAAACTTTGCCAAGGATTACCAAAATAATTTTACTATTGAAATTAACGACCTGGTAGACCCGGCAGGAAATCCCGAAGGCACAAGTGTTACCTTGCATATTCCTACTATCTAAGACTTGGCCGCTTCTTCAAGATCTTGATACCAGGCTTCCCCGAATTTTCGGATCAGTGCATCTTTGACAAATTTGTATAAAGGTGTTTTTAGTTTTTGCCCCAGATCGCAAGCAGCATTACACAAATGCCATTTGTGATAATTCACAGCAATAAGTTCCGTATACTCTTTTACTCTTACCGGATAGAGGTGACAGGATATAGGTTTTTGCCATGAGATCTTCTCTTCCTGAAAAGCTTTTTCAATACCACATTTAGCTACACCCCCGGGATCAAATATAACATAAGCGCATTCCTTGTTATTCACTAACGGAGTTTCCCATTCCCCATCGCTTCCTTTAACAAAGGCTCCTTGCTTTGAAATAGCGTTAATCCCTTCTGGCCTGAGAAATTCTTTTACTTTTGGATAGATCTCATCCAGGATCGCCAATTCATCCTCCTCCAGGGGAGCCCCTGCTTCCCCTTGCACGCAACATCCTCCTTTACAGGCATTGAGATCGCAGGTAAAATGAGCTTCCAGTAATTCGTCAGATACAAGTGTTTTTTCTATTTGAATCATCTGTATAAATTCATATTTAAAGATACAAGATAGCGCCTAATTATAGGAAATTTATCCCTCATAGGTCTTATAATCAAAAGCAAAATAAACCGTAGTTTTGTGGCTTATCAGAAATGATTTTCAATGAATAAAAAACTAATATTAATCCTGATCGGAATAGCGCTTCTCCTGATCATTTATAATGCAACGCTTATCAGTACTTCAGCCCCATTTGAAGGGGAGAGTATAGTGGCAATAATCGGCATTGTTGCCGCATTATGTGCGATAGTTTTACTTCTGATATATTGGACTTCCAAAAAAATACAGCAATCCCTGGATGAAGAAGATA
>NZ_CAMYIP010000015.1 GCF_947258525.1 uncultured Eudoraea sp. | reverse complement strand
CCTGAATTGCTGCTATTGAGTCTGTTTTACTTGCCTTTGCAGCCTGTAATTCTTCTTTAGTTTGTGAAAAGGAATAGACCGTGCCCGCTAGCATTGCTATCATCAACAATATTTTTTTCATAATGTCTAGTTTTTAATTTAGAGCAGCAAATGTAATGATAGTTTGGAAAATATAATAAACCGCGTTTATTTCCTTTTAAACAATGGTACCGAGGAGCAAGCTTCTCCATACATAATACTCTTAGCAACAGCTTGAAGTTTAAGAGTGGCCCATAAATAGGCATTTGGTGGTACAGGTTTATTACTACAACCCTTGATTATAACAGATTTGTCTTTAAAATCAGAGACATTCATTTTTTCAATTATCTCCTGAAAAAGGGTGGTCTCCAGATCTTCCAGAGAACCCAGGGCTACTTTCTTTGCGTATGGTTGCAATTTTGTGGAGATTAGCATATACGCCCATCCCGGAATTATAGCCTCTGTGGAGCAATATAGAGCAACATATGCATCTTTATACTGTGCCCAATTATGCTCTGCGATTTGGTTTCTAAAATCCTTCTCTTTTAATATAAGATCTTGGAATAGCCAGTCCTTTATGTCAATTTGAAGCCTGGTCCCCTCAGGATAGAATTCTTCTAAATCCAGGGTCACGAGCTTACTTTGGGCTACACGATTTACTATTTCAGACATAATTAAGAGATATTCTTAAAACAATAAATTAAAGAAGCCCTAACTCTAGTTTGGCTTCTTCACTCATTAGATCCTGAGTCCATGGTGGATCAAAGGTAATTTCAACTTCCGCACCTTTAACAAGGTCCAGAGATTTTACTCTTTCTTCAACCTCAACCGGCAGGGTTTCTGCTACCGGGCAATTAGGTGAAGTTAATGTCATCAATATTTTTACATCCTTGTCTTCATTAACAAAAACATCATAGATTAATCCCAATTCATAAATATCAACCGGAATTTCAGGATCATATATTGTCTTCAGAACGGCCACTATTTTCTCACCAAGTTCCTGTGTATTTATAGCTGTTTCACTCATATCTGATGGATTAATTATTTAATTCAATTGTGTTTGGTATGCAATTGCATACAATTTCAATTGCTTTATCATGCTTACCAGCCCATTAGCCCTGGTAGGAGATAAATGATCTTTGAGTCCAATTTTATCAATAAAATTGGTATTTGCTTCAATAATATCTTTTGGCTTTTGATTACTAAAAGCTCTAATTAAAATAGCTATAATTCCTTTAGTAATAATGGCGTCACTATCGGCTGTAAAAACCAGCCTGTCTCCCTCCAACTCTGCATGCACCCATACCTTACTCTGGCAACCTTTGATTATATTGTCTTCAGTTTTATACTGTTCTTCAATTAAAGGAAGTGATTTTCCCAATTCTATCATATATTCATACCGCTGCATCCAGTCATCGAACATGGAAAACTCTTCTACAATTTCATTTTGAATTTCTTCGATACTCATAAAACGAATTTCAGCGAAAATACGACAAGTATTATTGGTTTTCAATAGTTTGGGAAAATGATAACAAGCTGGGTTTAGCTTAACATCTGTTTGGCTTTCTTTACACCTTCAACAAGAATGTCTACTTCATCTTTTGTATTATAAAAGCTAAAACTCGCCCTAATTGTTCCCGGTATATTATAATAATCCATAATCGGTTGTGCACAATGATGCCCGGTCCTGACTGCAATTCCTAATTTATCCAGAATGGTCCCTATGTCATATGGATGAATGCCTTGTACATTAAAGGAGATTACTGATGTTTTATGTTGGGAAGTTCCATATATTTTTAATCCTTTGATTGATTTGAGTTCTTCTGTGGCATATTCAAGAAGCTCTTTTTCATAACTGGCAATTGCCTCATAACCCAAAGAATTCATGTAATCAATCGCTGCACCAAAAGCAATTCCGCCACATATATTTGGCGTCCCTGCCTCAAACTTGTGCGGTAAATCGGCATAGGTTGTCTTTTCAAAGGTGACCTCTGCTATCATCTCTCCACCACCCTGATACGGGGGTAATTTTTTGAGCCATTCTTCTTTTCCATATAAAATGCCTACTCCGGTAGGACCACAAATCTTATGTGCAGAAACTGTATAAAAGTCAGCATTCAACTTTTGAACATCAATTTTAATATGGGGTGCAGCCTGAGCTCCGTCAATTAACACGGCTGCTTCAACTTCATGTGCTAAAGAAATGATTTTCTCAATAGGATTTATTGTCCCCAGGGCATTTGATACATGATTGCAAACCACCAATTTCGTGTTATCTGAAAGCAGTTTTGCATATTCCTCTATAAGCAGCTCCCCCTCATGGTTCATTGGAATTACCTTTAAAATTGCTCCCGTTCGTTCACATAACATTTGCCATGGAACAATATTGGAATGATGTTCCATAGCTGAAACCAATACCTCATCACCTTTTTTCAAAAATGAAGTAAAGCCACTAGCTACTAGGTTAATGCTATCCGTGGTTCCGGAAGTAAAAATTATTTCGTGAGGTTCAGCCGCATTTATATGATTCTGAATCTTTTTTCGAGCGTTTTCATAGGCATCTGTAGCCTCCTGAGATAACGAATGAACACCCCTGTGTATATTGGCATTATAACGAGAATAATAATCTACAATGGTGTCAATTACCTGTTTTGGTGTCTGCGAGGTAGCCGCATTGTCAAGGTAAACCAAAGGATATCCATTAATTTTCCTTTTAAGAATAGGAAAATCCTTGCGAATAGTTTCAATATCCAATTTCGTTATAATCATATGGACCGTACTGTTAGATACCAAACAAATTATTAAAGATCAAAACCAAGTTGAACACCTAATTTTTCTGCAATCAACCTATTTATTCTCAATTTCAATTCAGGAATTCGAACACTTTCCAACACATTATTAGCAAACGCATACATTAGGAGTGCTGCAGCTTCTTTTTTTGGTATTCCTCTGGTTTGCAGATAAAAGAGTGCCTCTTCATCTAATTGTCCTATAGTACATCCATGGGAACATTTTACATCATCTGCAAATATCTCCAATTGTGGTTTTGTATTTATGGTTGCCTTATCGCTTATCAAAATATTGTTATTCTGTTGGAAGGCATTGGTCTTTTGGGCAATTTTATCCACAATGATCTTGCCATTGAAAACCCCTACAGACTTTGCACCATAAATTCCTTTATAATCCTGATGACTTTCACAATTTGGCTCTTTATGATGCACCAGGGTATGATGGTCTACATGCTGTTTCTCCCCTAATATTGTTACCCCCTTCATTGTTGAGTCAATATATTCTCCGTTTTGGTAATAATTAAGATTATTCCTGGTTAACTTTCCTCCAAAGGAAAATGTATGCACCTTTACAACGCTATTGCTCTTTTGAGAAATGTAGGTATTATCTATTAGGGAAGCATTTTCCACGTCATTTTGAACTTTGTAATAATCTACAATGGCATTCTTTGCCGCAAAAATTTCGGTTACCGAATTTGTCAATACCTCATTAGAAGTAAGACTCTGATGCCGCTCAATAATCTGAAGTTCAGCATTTTCTTCTGCAATAATTAAGTTGCGGGGTTGCAACAATAATGAAGCCTCATTACCTGTTGCAAAATGTAAAATTTCTATTGGCTTTTTTGGTATTTTATTTTTAGGAATATAGATATAAGCTCCTTCTTTACTAAATGCTGTATTTAATGTAGTAATCGATTCTTCCTTGGAGGCTACTTTATTAAAGTAAACATCTATTATCTGCTTATACATTGGTTTGCTTAAAGCAGCGCTCATAAGGCATATATCTACCCCGTCATGAGTAGTTTCAGAAAGGAATGAACTGTAGACTCCATCAATAAAAACAATTTTATATGTATCTATCTCATGAAGAAAATATCGCTTAACATCCTTGTATTCCAGGGCATTGACCTTTTTTGGAAAGATGCTGAAATCTATTTTCTGTAAGCTGTTCAATGAAGTGTATTTCCAGGCTTCGTCTTTTCTATTTGGAAAACCTTTAAGTTCAAAGTTCTTAATTGCCTCCGAGCGTATATCATGAACCGGATGATCTACATCCACATTGTTCTCAAATGCCAGGAACGAAGAAACCAGTTTTTCCTTTAAATCCATAATTTTTTCTATTTATTGTCTTAATAAAAACAATGCTTATTAAATAATGCAATTGTATTTCTAGACAACCGATTCATTTTTTATCCAATCATATCCTTTGTCCTCCAATTCCAGAGCTAATTCTTTAGTCCCTGATTTCACAATTTTACCTTCGTGCAGGACATGTACAAAATCCGGAACAATATATTCCAGCAATCGCTGGTAATGCGTAATAACCAGTATTGCGTTGTCTTTAGCCCTGAGTTTGTTAACTCCATTAGCTACAATTCGCAAGGCATCGATATCCAGACCTGAATCTGTTTCATCCAAAATAGCCAGTTTTGGTTCCAGCATGGCCATTTGAAAAATTTCATTTCTCTTTTTTTCACCACCTGAAAACCCTTCATTTAAAGAACGAGATAAGAACTTTCTGTCTATTTCCAACAATTCCGATTTCTCCCGGATAAGTTTCAACATTTTGTTGGCCGGCATATCTTCTAATCCACGTGCTTTTCTCGATTCATTTATTGCCGTTTTCATAAAATTGGTCACCGATACCCCGGGTATCTCAACAGGATATTGAAACGAAAGAAAAATTCCTTTATGTGCCCTTTCTTCAGGGGAGGTGTCTTCCAGGTCCTCTCCCTCAAATTCAATATTCCCTTCTGTTATTTCAAATTCTTCCTTTCCTGCTATCACGGCGGCAAGGGTGCTTTTTCCGGAACCATTTGGGCCCATTATAGCATGCACTTCACCTGGATTTATTTCAAGGTTTATTCCGTTTAATATTTCATTGTCTTCTACGCCTGCGTGCAGATTATTTACTTTTAACATATTCTGATTTAGTTTAAATATTGAGGTGCTTTTGGCATATTATTAAAATCGTCTTTTTGATGCTGCAAATATACTTTTGCCTTTTTTTCTTCCGCAAAAGCTTCAAATTTTTTCATGCTCTCCCTGGTCTGTGCGACATCATAATTAAAAATTGGGATTCTCTTGTACTCCCTGTTCTCATAAAAATGATATAGATCTCCCGACAAAAGCATAGGTCCGTGTTCTTTTAAATCAAGAAACAAAACCTGATGCCCGGGGGTATGGCCCGGCATATACTTTAAAATAACCGTGCCATCCTTAAATACATCAAAATCTCCTTTTATTTTTTTAATTTTCTTTAAGTCCTTAATTGCGTTGTACATATCCGGGTTAGATTCTCTGACCTCTTTTCCTGTAACAAAATCGTACTCTTCCTTCTGCACAAGCCATGTTGAATTCTTAAATAAATTGGCATGTCCGCTATGATCAAAATGAGTATGTGAAAGGGATATATATTTGAAATCGTCGGGGGTCATCCCAATTTGTTCTAATTGATTTAAAACGGAATCCTTTCGGGAAACAGTAAAGGCGCCATCAGGTGAAGTATAAGGTTCGGGTAGTCCAACCAGGGATTCTGGAAGTCCTGCATCCCACATTAGGTTCCCTTTTGGATGTTTTATTACATAAAATGCATCAGCAAATTCTTTACTTTGTCCTTTATAGGACTCATCCTGTGCAAACAGCCCTAATGTATTTACTACCACTGTACCCCCATCAAAAGTATAAAGTTTCACTTCAGTTTTGGAGCTAGTTTCTGTATTTTCAGAAACAGACACGACTTCCTTTTTTGCTTCTTTACAGGCAAATAGGGAGACAATTACCAATAATGCTATATACTTTTTCATAGTACTTAACCCACTGATCCTTCAAGGCTTATTTCTAATAGTTTTTGTGCTTCAACAGCAAATTCCATTGGAAGCTTGTTAAGTACTTCCTTGCTAAACCCGTTTACAATCAGGGCAATAGCTTTTTCCGTTTCTATACCCCGCTGATTACAATAAAAAATCTGATCTTCCCCAATTTTACTGGTAGTAGCTTCATGCTCAATCTGTGCCGATTTATTCTTTACCTCTATATATGGAAAAGTATGTGCCCCGCAGTCATTTCCCATCAACAAGGAATCACATTGTGAAAAATTCCTTGCATTCTTAGCTCTGCTGTTTACTTGCACCAAACCCCTGTAGCTGTTTTGCGACTTCCCGGCAGAAATCCCTTTCGAAATAATTGTACTTTTTGTGTTCTTACCTAAATGAACCATTTTTGTCCCTGTATCAGCCTGCTGAAAATTATTAGTTACCGCGATGGAATAAAATTCACCAATAGAATTATCTCCTTTTAAAATACAGGAAGGGTACTTCCATGTAATAGCAGAACCGGTTTCAACCTGTGTCCAGGAAATCTTTGCATTTTTTTCACATAGCCCCCTTTTGGTAACAAAATTGTAAACTCCTCCTTTACCCTCTTTATTACCAGGAAACCAGTTTTGAACTGTGGAATATTTAATTTCTGCATTATCCAAAGCAATAAGTTCTACAACAGCGGCATGTAATTGGTTTTCATCTCTGGATGGTGCCGTGCAGCCTTCCAGATAACTTACATAACTACCTTCATCTGCGACTACCAGCGTACGCTCAAATTGTCCGGTGCCAGCCTGATTAATTCTGAAATAAGTTGACAACTCCATAGGACATCTGACTCCTTTAGGGATGTAACAAAACGAACCGTCTGAAAATACAGCAGAATTTAGTGCCGCATAGTAGTTATCCTTTTGAGGTACAACAGTCCCAAGATGTTTTTTAACAAGTTCCGGATGTTCCTTTATTGCTTCGGAGATAGAACAAAATATAATCCCTTTTTCTGCCAATGTTTTTTTGAACGTAGTTGCTACAGAAACTGAATCCATAACAATATCAACGGCTACTCCTGCAAGTTTTTTTTGTTCATCTAAAGAAATCCCCAGTTTTTTAAAAGTATCCAATAACTCCGGATCCACCTCGTCTAAACTATCGTATTTAGGTTTTTTATTAGGTGCCGAATAATATGAAATATCCTGAAAATCCGGTTTTTTATAATGAATATTAGCCCATTCGGGTTCAGTCATTTCCTTCCAGACCCGAAAAGCTTCAAGTCGCCATGAAGTCATCCATTCCGGTTCTTCCTTCTTTTTGGAAATTGCGATTACAATCTCCTCATTTAAGCCTTTGGGAAATGTGTCGGACTCAATATCGGTATAGAAACCATATTCATATTCCTTGGTTTCCAGCTCTTTTTTTAATTCTTCTTCGGTATATGCCATAGGCTTTTAAACCCTTATAAGGGATTCCTTTTTGTTATAATGAAAAACTTTCACCACAGCCACATGTGCGCTGTGCATTAGGATTATTAAAAACGAATCCCTTACCGTTGAGCCCTCCGGAATACTCCAGCGTTGTTCCAACCAGGTAGAGAAAACTCTTTTTATCTACAATAATGCGTACAGCATTGTCTTCGAAAACCTTATCAGTTTCATCAATTTTATTGTCAAATTTTAATTCATAAGACAATCCACTGCAACCACCGCTTTTTACACCAACCCTAACAAAATCCTTTTCCGCGTTAAAACCTTCCTCACTCATAAGTAAGGCAACCCGCTTTTTTGCTGTTTCAGATACTTTGATCATTTTATATCCTTATTTGGTATTATTCTAAATAGTTTACAAATATAGGGTATAGTTAGGGTTTTACAATAATTCCTAACATTATTATAACGTATAAAACCATAGAGGATATCTATTGGGTTTCATCAGAACTATGGGAGGGTAAGATAGAATTGGATAACTTAAAAACCGGACTTTTAGGAGATTGTCCCTAATTGATAATTTTTATTTGATTTTTATAATTACAACGTCTGAAAGTCCTTTATTTGCGAGATTCGGGAAATCATTGCTAGTGCTTTCACCAACCAGAAGAATACTTTTATCTTCATTCTCAACAGCATCAAAACCATAATCCAGATTTGATCCTCCATAAGAACCCTGCCAAAGCAGATTACCTTCGGAGTCTGTTTTTATTAACCAAATATCGTTTTCTCCTTGATTTTCTTCAGCATCCCCATCGGTACTTTTTGTATTGCCGGTAATAATAAATCCTCCATCTTTAGTAGTCGTTACGGCCTGGGCGGCATCGAACTGCGAGCCTCCAAAGGTCTTCTCCCATAACAGATTACCATTTGCATCAATTTTTATTAGCCATACATCAGATTCCCCATGATTTATTGAAACATCCTTATCTGAGCTAAAGGTATTCCCGGTGACCACGTAGGCACCATCAGTAGTTTTTGCAATATCATATGCCACTTCAATGCCTGAACCACCAAATGAGCGTTCCCATAACAACTCTCCCGAAGCCGTTAATTTAATTACCCAAAAATCGTAGCTGCCTTTAGTATTCGATATATCATAATCATCACTTTCAGAAAATCCTGCCATTACAAAACTTCCATCGTCTGCCTCAATAACGGCATGGGCTCTGTCGTTATTGGTCCCCCCATAGTAACTCCTCCATTCCAAACTACCCTTGGCATCTATTTTAGTTCCCCAAAATTCGCCCACACCATGCCTGGTCAGAAAATTGCCCTTGTAATATGTGCCATCGTCAAGGGCTGCTGTAATATCTAAGAACCCGGCGAAGAAAAATCCCCCGTCCGCAGTTTGTAGTAAATCATATGAATGATCATGACCAGAAAAACCAAAACTTTTTTCCCATTCAATAGTCCCTGATTCATCTAGTTTTAAAATCCAGTTATCATGGAATCCCTCATTGTTGCTTCCATCTCCATCATCGCTCATTGCATATCCTGTAATGGCATAGCCGCCATCTGAGGTCTGGATTATGGATTGCCCTTTGTCATCCTTACTACCTCCGTAAGTCTTACTCCAAAGAAGATTCCCCTCATCATCTAACTTTAAAACCCAATAATCATTTACGGGAATAGATTTGTCTGCCAGATCACCATCGGTACTTTTTGAATATCCCAGAATTGCATAACCCCCATCGTTTGTGCTAATAACGGATTGCGCGGTCTCTTCGTCAGTACCCCCGAAATTCTTTACCCAATCAATTTCACCTAAAAAAATTGCATTATCATAGGCATTGTCAGGGACTACCGTCTCATCATCTGAACATGAAAACAGAAACACTGCAATAACCAATGTATAAAAGCTTTTCACTGCTAACTTAATTTGACTTTTTAATTACGAATAAACCAGAATTGATATCATTTACAATGATTTTTTCACTTTCAAAATAGGGATAGACACTCCATACACCTTCAAAAGCGGCCGTATTACTTAAGGGATATGTATCAAAAAAGCCCTCTTCAACAATTGTCTGTCCGTCAATTCCTGAAATATCCAGGATTCGAACGCCTGCAGTATAATTTGCAAGATAAAAATCATCCCCTTTAACATATCCATTGTGGTCAATAGCTGCCGTCTCACCTAAATAAGTAGTGTGCAAAATTGGATTTTCAAGGTCTGTAAGATCAAAGACCAAGGTCCGCGAATCAAAACCAAAGGTCAACTCATCGGTTTCATCTCCTAAAATAAAATAACGTTGATCTTCAGAAAACCATCCCTGATGTGTGTACCCTATATTGCTGTATTGAAAAGTACTGATCTGCTGAGGGTTATTTTTATCTGTAACGTTGACAATAGCAACCTGATTTTCATTCGCCCCTATAAAAATTTCCTGCCCTGTATAATTTGCGTCCGGACCATTATAGGTTTCTACCTGTGCATCGTGAGAGTAACCGTTAGCGCCATAGCCACCGGCTGCGATTGGATTTTTAGGATCCTGAATATCAATAAAGTGGGCTCCTCCGTTAAAAGTGTCCGTACCAACCGCATAAGCATATCCGCTGGCTTCATTGATAACAATATTATGTGCATTCCCAAAACCGGTATAGCGGGTATCTGCCTCAAAATTTTCAGGAGCATTCGCCACATTTCTCAATTTTGTTAAATCAAAAACCTGCATCCCATGGCCACCGGCTTCAGAGACAATAAATGCATGGTCCTGATATACTTTAATATCTCTCCAGGAGCTCGATGCAGTTGCTGTTGGTAATTTTCCAAGATAAATCAGTTCTTCGGTATCCGTTATGTCAACAAAGGCAGTTCCATTATTCAAACCAACCAATGCATATTCCTTACCTGTTGTGCTGTCTGTCCACCCCCAGATATCATTCCCTGCAGAAGCGCTAAATGAAGTCAGACTTATTTGACCCAACAGGTCATAACCATTACAGGGATAAATGCCGGCCATGCCATCCTGACAAGGAGAAAATCCCGTTTGTGGATTTTCAATCATCTCTTCCGGGGCATCATTAACAGGAGTGTTGTCACTACTAGAGCAGCTAAATAGAAAGAATAGGCCAGAAATTAGCAGGAGAGTTTTATTCATGGGGTAAAAAATAATTATTCTTTTTCGGTGTAAAGATAATATATTATTCTCATCCGCTTATTTTTGCACTATGTTTGAAGATAAGAATCAGGATAAAACTTCCTTAGAGCAATTGGGTGAATTCGGACTAATCGATCACCTGACACGGAATTTAAAATTGCATCATAAATCTACTATTAAGGGTATTGGAGATGATGCCGCTGTGCTCGATTTTAAAGATAATAAGACACTTGTCTCTACAGATTTGTTGATTGAAGGAATACATTTTGATCTGAGCTATATGCCTTTGAAGCATCTGGGGTATAAAGCTGTAATGGTTAATTTATCCGACATTTACGCAATGAATGCAAGGGCTACGCAGATTACGGTTTCCGTTGCGGTCTCCAATCGTTTTCCTCTGGAGGCTTTAGAAGAATTCTATAAGGGAATTGAACTTGCCTGTGAGCTTTATAAAATAGATTTGGTTGGAGGAGATACTTCCTCTTCTACTACAGGAATGATCATAAGCATTACTGCACTAGGGGAAGCTGCAAAAGAAGACATAGTTTACAGGAGCCAGGCAAAACCAAATGATCTGCTGGTAGTAAGTGGCGACCTGGGAGCAGCCTATATGGGGTTGCAGGTATTAAAGCGTGAAAAGGAAGTATTTAAAGTAAATCCTAATAGTCAGCCCGATCTATCTGCATATAGTTATATCATTGAGCGCCAATTAAAACCTGAGGCCAGAAAAGACATTGTGGAATTATTAGAGAAGCTTGGGATTCAACCTACTTCTATGATTGATATCAGTGATGGGCTTTCTTCAGAAATTCTTCATTTGTGCAAGCAGAGCGACGTTGGTTGCAATCTTTATGAGGACAAAATCCCTTTAGATCCGACAGTAATTTCAGCCTGCGAAGAGTTTAAACTGGATAGCACTTTAGTTGCTTTGAGTGGTGGAGAAGATTATGAATTACTGTTCACAATTGATCAAAAAAAATTCCCGGAATTAAAGGGCAATCCTAACTTTACTGTTGTGGGGCACATAACAGAAAAGAATGAAGGCGCACACTTAGTTTCCAGGAATAATTCTAAAATTCCTCTTACCGCTCAGGGGTGGAATTCATTTGCCAAAGCATAATTAAGCCACCTGTTGTGTATGGGTAGTCCTATGTCTTTTTTGGTACAAATCTTCTAAGGTTGCATTGATCTCCTGAAGTTCAGGAGTTAAAACGGATAGGTTTCCGCTTACGTCTGTTGTGACTTCCTTGCCACAGTGAACACACTTATATTCCTTTATGTGTAAAGTTACCTTCTTGGATACGGAATAATGGTGGCCAAAAATATTGCAAAATATTTTTTTCATATTGTAGGTTTTAGGTCTGCATTGGTAGGGTTTGGGGATCCTTAATATGCAATAATAAACACTCAGTAAAAGTAATTGAGACAATAATTTCAATTAGCTTAATTTCAGAACGCATCTAACTTGCATTTTATTGGGTGGCCCCTATAAATTTTATGCTTTTTTCGACGAACGTCTCTTTTTACGACAAATTGTAAGTTTAAGCAGTTGAATTTTGTTTAAGATTTAGTCTTTTTTGATTTATCTTTCACGCTTGATTAATTCTATGGCTAGAATAAAAGAAACGCTGGTTACAGCTTTTGCTCTTTTCTCTCTTTTCTTTGGAGCAGGAAATCTAATTTTACCACCTCAACTTGGATTCAAAGCAGGGGAGCTTTGGTGGTTGGTCGCTCTTGGTTTTGCCATTTCAGCAGTTTTAATCCCAATATTTGGCATTCTCGGTCATGCAAAACTACAAGGGACAATGTTCGATTTTGCCTCTAAAGTTTCACCTTTATTCAGCTTAATTTATTGCTTCACGATTTATGGGGTTTCAGTTTCTTTACCCTCTCCGAGAACGGCTTCTGTTACCCACGAAATTGGCATAGCACCTTTGCTTCATAATTCTACTTTGAGTACAAGCATCGTTTATTTTGTTTTAGTATTCATTTTTGTAATGAACCGTACAAAAATTTTGGACATTATAGGCAAGTATTTAACTCCGGGCATTATTCTTATCCTTTTGGCAATTATGGGTATAACGTTGTTTTCCTTCCCGCTGGATTTTGGCACAAACACGTTCATCAATCCAATGACGGCAGGAATTTTGGAAGGTTATCAAACCTTTGATGCCATAGGAGCCATTGTCGTGGGAGGGGTCATTATAACCTCTATTAACCTTAGGGATAAAGAAGCTTCCTATGAGCGCAAAAAAGCCTTACTTGGGAGGGCCGGTTGGCTGGCCGGATTCGGCTTAATATTGATTTATTCTGGGTTAATTTTTACTGGGGCTGTTATGCAGGGAGAGTTTGATGGGGCTATTTCACGTACTTCACTTATTACCGGGATAAGTAAAATTACATTAGGTTCTAAGGCAAATCTATTTTTAGGAATATTAGTAAGCCTGGCATGTTTTACTACGGCTGTAGGAATTGTAGTCGGAACAGCAGATTTTGTAAAATCGCGTTTTCCAAAATCGAACAAGGCATATTTGATTACTGCGGTGGTCAGTTGTTTCCTTGGAGTGCTAATGGGGCAATTTAATGTAGATTACATCATTGCTATTGCATTACCTATTCTAATGTTTATTTATCCAATTACTATAGTTTTAATCTTACTTAATGTGATTCCTGAAAAATTTGGTTCCCCTAAAGTTTTCAGGGCGGTTGTAATTACTACAATTCTTTTCAGTATTCCTGATTTTTTAGGAAGTATTGGCTTAAGCGGTTATATAGAATCCATTACAAGATGGATTCCGCTAAGCACCTTAAGTATGGGATGGGTATTACCCGCTTCAGCGGTTTTTATTTTAGCTAATATTGGTAAAGGAAATAAGTCTGCCGGCTCCCTGTGAAAGATCAACCAGAACTGGTTTTCTAAATTAGCTATTCATAAGATCTTCTATCTCATCAATTTCAATCGGGATATCCCGCATTAGATTGAAGGGAGATCCTTTTTCCGTAATAACCACATCATCTTCAAGACGAATTCCCATTTTTTCATCCGGAATATAAATGCCAGGTTCTACTGTAAAAACCATATTAGATTTCATGGGTGTCTTTAAAGCACCATAGTCGTGAGTATCTAATCCCATATGGTGACTCGTGCCGTGCATAAAGTATTTTTTATAGGCGGGCCAGTCTTTATTTTCTTTTTGAACATCTTCTTTGTCAAGTAATCCCAGCCCAAGTAGTTCAGATGTCATTAGCTTTCCTACTTCAACATGATAATCTGCCCATAGCGTACCAGGCACCAACATATTAGTGGCCTCATTCTTAACACGGAGTACAGCTTCATAAACTTCACGTTGCCTTTTAGAAAATTTGCCGTTAACCGGAATGGTCCTGGTCATATCACTTGCATAATTTGCATATTCAGCACCTACATCCATCAGGATAAGATCTCCATCTTTGCATTGATTGTTATTTTCAATATAATGCAAAACATTCGCATTATTGCCTGACGCTAGTATTGGAGTATAAGCGAATCCCTTTGAGCGGTTTCTAATAAATTCGTGTAGAAATTCGGCTTCTAATTCGTACTCCCAAATACCGGGTTTTATAAATTTTAATACGCGACGAAAACCCTTTTCTGTAATATTACAAGCATGCTGGATTAGTTTAATCTCCTTTGCTTCTTTTACGCCCCTGATCTGTTGTAAAATAGGATTACTCTTGGCCACACTATGCGCTGGAAATTCTTTCTTGCATTTTATAATAAAACGGTCTTCTCTTGTTTGAGTCTCTACTGATTGCCTGTAGTGCTCGTTAGTATTAAAATAAATACATTCCGCTTCAGTCATTAGACCAAAAAATACCTTGTCGAATTCTGTTAACCAATGCACAGATTCTATCCCGGAAACAGCAGTGGCTTGTTCCTTATCTAATTTTGCTCCTTCCCAAATTGCTATATGCTCGTTTGTTTCCCTTACAAATAATATCTCCCTATTTTTTTTGTCAATGGCATCCGGGAAAAGTAAAAGGATAGATTCTTCCTGATCTACACCACTGAGATATAAAATATCCCTATGCTGCTGAAAGGGCATCGTACTGTCTGCACTAATAGGATAAATATCATTGGAATTAAAAATGGCAATACTCTTGGGCTTCATTTGAGCCATGAATTTAGCCCGATTTTTTTTGAACAGCTCGCTGTCTATTTGTTCATATTTCATAAAACGAAGTACTTTGCTCAAAAATAAGCATAAGCACCATCACTTCAAATAGGAAGACATATTAATACCTATTTATACTTCAATAATTCCTAATCAAATAAATAAGCAATCTGAAGTCTATTAGCTTATTCTTGTCTCCACAACTCCAATTTCATATTTTCACGTATTAATATCTATATAAAAACCCATGAGATTAAATCTGTCACAAATACTATTTGTCTTTTTTTTGATTTGTACAGCGCCATCTGTATCAGCTCAGTCCCAAAATATTAAAGAGGCCCTGGAGCTAAAAAAACAAATGGAAGCTAATTCCCTTGTTAAGAATATTTCTTTCTCTGGTATTGGACCTACAATAATGAGCGGAAGAGTTGTAGATCTTGATGTAAATCCCGATGATCCCACTGAATTTTTTGTAGCCTATGCCTCTGGAGGCTTATGGCATACAAATAATAACGGAACCACATTTTCGCCTGTTATGGATAATTCAGCCACACAAAATATTGGGGATATTGCAGTCCATTGGAATTCCGGGACCATTTGGGTAGGAACTGGTGAAAACAACGCTTCTCGTTCATCTTATGCCGGAATAGGTGTCCTTAAATCAGAGGATATGGGTAAATCCTGGACAAATATGGGCCTTCTGGATTCACAACATATTGGACGGATTGTTATAAATCCAGATAATCCAAACGAGTTGGTAGTGGGTGTAACGGGTCATTTGTATACAAAAAATGAAGAGCGAGGCATTTATAAAACTTCCGATGGAGGTGCCACCTGGGAACAATCCTTGTATATAAATGATTCCACTGGTATAATTGATTTGGCCTTTGTCCCTGGGAATTTTAATATTATGTATGCCGCAGCCTGGGAAAAAGATCGAAAAGCCTGGAATTTTAAAGGTAATGGCACCGGTTCCGGGATATATAAAAGTATTGATGGGGGTACAAACTGGACCAAAATTAGTGGTACTGACAGTGGATTCCCGACAGGGGAAAATGTAGGTCGGATTGGGCTGGCGGTATATGATGAAAATACCCTGTATGCGGTTCTGGATAATCAGTTTCGAAGAAGTAAGAAGGAAATTGATCCTGAAAAAACCGACGGACTTACTAAAGATATGTTTAAGTCTATGAATGTTGATACTTTTCTAAAACTGGATAATAAGGAACTTAATCAGTACCTGAAAAGAAATGGGTTTCCCAAAAAATATGAAGCTGAGAATGTAAAACAGCTTATTCAAAATGGTACAGCTAAACCTCAGGATCTCGCCAGCTATCTTGAAAACCCCAATGCCACTTTAGTTGATACCCCGGTTATTGGTGCTGAAATATACAGAAGTGAAGATGGGGGCATAAGCTGGAGCAAAAGAAATGAAAAATATCTCGATGATCTTTATTACAGCTTTGGGTACTATTTTGCACAGGTCAGAGTAGATCCATCTGATAAAAATAAAATTTACACGGGCGGTGTTCCGCTAATAAAGTCCGATGATGGCGGTAAAACCTTTGTTTCAATTAATGGGGATAATGTACATGTGGACCATCACGCGCTATGGGTAAATCCTCAAAAACCCGGACACCTGATTAATGGAAATGATGGGGGAGTAAATATCTCCTATGATGACGGAGCGAATTGGATTAAAAATAACAACCCGGCCGTAGGTCAATTCTATACCATTAATATTGACTATGAAAAACCTTATAATGTATATGGAGGCCTTCAGGATAACGGTGTGTGGAAAGGGGCCAATAATTCTGTGGAGAATAGCAAATGGCATCAGACCGGACAATACCCCTGGAAAAGGATTCTCGGGGGCGATGGGATGCAGGTTCAAATAGACAAAAGGAATTCAAATATTGTTTACAGCGGATTTCAATTTGGCAATTATTATCGTCTTGACTTGAATGAAGATAAATCCACCAGCATAAAACCAAGGCATGAACTTGGTGAGCAGGCATATCGCTTTAATTGGCAAACGCCCATAGTGCTATCCTCACATAATCAGGATATTCTTTATTTAGGAAGTAACTATCTTCATCGATCACTCGATCAGGGAGATAACTGGGAGATCATCTCCGGGGATCTTACACGTGGAGGAAAAAAAGGGAATGTCCCCTTTGGAACTATATCTGCGATTAGTGAATCTCCTTTAAAATTTGGTTTGATTTATACCGGGAGTGATGACGGTCTCGTTCATCTATCAAAAAATAGTGGTAGTAGCTGGGATTTGATATCTGCTGAACTTCCTCAAAATCTCTGGATTAGCAGAGTTGTGGCATCGAAACACAAAAAAGAGCGGGTTTACCTAACTCTTAACGGCTACCGAAAAGATGATTTTACTCCTTATATTTATATGAGTAATGACTATGGTAATTCCTGGAAAAATATCGCATCCAACATCCCTGCTTCGCCTGTTAATATAATCATTGAAGATCCTGAAAATGAAAATCTCTTGTTTATAGGTACAGACAATGGACTATACATGTCTATCAATCAGGGTGATTCCTGGGAATCTTTTCAAAGCGGTATTCCCGGGGTTGCTGTGCACGATTTGGTAATTCAACCAGAGGCCAAAGACCTGTTGGTTGGGACCCATGGCAGAAGTATCTACAAGGTAAATATTTCAAGTTTGCAGGAAATGAACAAGGGAATCCTAGCTAAAGAATTGCATGTTTTTAAACCCGATAACATTAAACACTCTCAAAGCTGGGGTAATCCATATAGTTCCTGGTCCAAACCAGATACTCCCGGATTGGATATTGTAGTATACTCAAAAAATTCAGCGACTTATTCTGTAAAAGTATATTCTTCGGATAATACAGTAGTTAGTGAATCCGTACTTAAGACAGACAAGGGCTTAAATGTTATGTCTTTTGATGTAGCATTTTCCAAAAAAGGAAAACTAGCTTATTTGAAAAAAAACAAAGTGAAACTAAAAACTGCAAAGGATGGCAAAACCTATTTACCAATAGGTGAGTATGGGGTTGAAATTTCTTCAGATACGGTAAGTGAAAAAATTTATTTCAAAATTGAATAAACCTTAAATCTATATATGCAACTAACACTAAGTATTCCGGCTCTATTATTCCCTGCTATTTCATTAAGCATGTTAGCCTATAATGCACGATATCTGGCAATTGCAGCGCTCATACGTCAGTTGCACAAGCAATATCAGGAAAAAGCATCCCGTGGATTAGGGATACAAGTGCGTCAATTAGAAAGACGACTTAGAATTATTAAGAACATGCAGGCCGTTGCAATACTGAGTTTCCTCTTTAGTGCCATTACTATGTTCCTTATCTATATTGAACAAGAATTCTGGGCCAACCTCATCTTCGGCATTAGCTTACTTGCTCTTATGATTTCTTTGATTTTATCTTTAATTGAAGTCCAACTCTCTACGAATTCCCTCAAAATTCAATTGTCAGATATGGGAGACAAAACTTAGAAATAAAGGTATTCATTGTAATTTATAATTCAATTTCGCCCTTTTATTTATTGGCAAAATAACAGTTTTATCTTTTAAAGTTGGCAAACCTCTTGCTATTTGCTTAAAATCGATATAAATTCCATTCTATTAGGTCCTGAAATTTGTTAATGATTCGCTCTTGGCTTAAATTTGCTGCCCTAAACTATAACTAATGAGTTCACTGATTAAATCGTCCATAGCCCGGAAGGTGGTAATGGCACTTTCGGGTCTTTTTTTGGTATTGTTTTTGGCACTTCATGTAACCATTAATTTCACCTCCGTAATTTCGCCCGACACTTTTAACCAATGGTCCCATTTTATGGGATATAATGGATTAGTGCAATACATAATGCAGCCCATTTTAATACTTGGTGTTATTGTGCATTTTGTAATGGGAATAGTTCTTGAGTTTCAAAATATGGGGGCGCGGACAATTAAATATACCAAATTCAATGGTGCTGCGAATGCTCCATGGGTTTCACGGAATATGATAATAACCGGCCTTGTTGTGCTTGCCTTTCTCGGTTTGCATTTCTATGACTTTTGGATTCATGAAATGACCTATAAATATATAGAGGTTAATCCTGAAGATCCTACACGCTATTATCGTGAAACCGTGGAAAAATTTGCTCCCATTTGGAGAACAGTCATTTATGTAATTTCTTTTGCATTACTAAGTCTTCATTTATGGCATGGCTTTGCTTCATCTTTTCAAAGTATGGGAGTAAACAATAAATATACACCATCTATCAAATCATTTACTAAAATCTATGCAATAGTAATTCCCTTGGTATTTGTCTTTATTGCTATATATCATCATCTTAACCCAATAACGCATTAATTATGGGCATTCTAGATTCAAAAATTCCATCAGGGCCATTGGCTGAGAAATGGACAAAACATAAAAATGAAATAAATTTAGTAAACCCAGCCAATAAAAGAAATATTGACATTATTGTCGTGGGTACTGGTCTGGCCGGTGGTTCTGCTGCTGCTTCTTTTGCAGAACTAGGGTACAATGTTAAAACATTTTGTTACCAGGATTCTCCCAGAAGAGCGCACTCTATTGCCGCACAAGGCGGAATAAATGCTTCAAAGAATTATCAGGGAGATGGAGATAGTGATTACAGACTATTTTACGATACCGTAAAAGGTGGTGACTACAGGTCTCGTGAGGCCAATGTTTATCGTCTAGCAGAAGTATCTGGTAATATTATTGATCAATGTGTTTCTCAGGGAGTGCCCTTCGCCCGTGATTATGGAGGTCTTTTAGATAACCGATCTTTCGGTGGAGTTCTGGTTTCCAGGACTTTTTACGCGAAGGGTCAAACAGGTCAGCAACTTTTATTAGGTGCCTATGCTGCAATGAACCGGCAAATACATCGAGGCAAAATTAAATCATATACAAGACATGAAATGCTTGATTTGGTTCTTGTTGATGGCAAAGCCAGGGGGATTATTGCAAGAGATCTGGTCACAGGAGAAATTGAGCGTCACTCTGCTCATGCGGTTGTAATAGCTTCTGGTGGATATGGTAATTTATTTTTTCTCTCTACCTATTGTATGGGGGCCAATGTAATGGCTGCATGGAGAACACATCGCAGAGGTGCATTCTTTGCAAATCCCTGCTACACGCAAATCCATCCTACATGCATCCCGGTTTCAGGAGAACATCAGTCAAAACTTACTCTAATGTCTGAGTCTCTTAGGAATGACGGACGTATATGGGTGCCTAAAAATTTAGAGGATGCTAAGGCCATCAGGGAAGGTAAATTAAAGCCAACGCAATTAAAAGAAGAAGACAGAGATTATTATTTAGAACGCAGATACCCTGCATTTGGAAATCTCGTACCACGGGATGTAGCCTCAAGGGCTGCTAAGGAACGCTGCGATGCCGGATATGGTGTAAATAAAACCGGAGAAGCAGTTTATCTCGATTTTGACGCGGCAATCATGCGATATGGAAGTGAAAAAGCACTTACAACCGGACTAAAAGATGCGGACGATGCCCACATTAGAAAACTTGGGGAAGAGGTCGTGGAAGCCAAATATGGCAACTTGTTCCAGATGTATGAGAAAATTGTGGATGAAAATCCATATAAAACCCCTATGATGATATACCCCGCTGTGCATTATACGATGGGAGGCCTTTGGGTTGATTACAATTTACAGACAACTATTCCAGGATGTTATGCCGCAGGCGAGGCCAACTTTAGTGACCATGGAGCAAACAGACTTGGAGCTTCCGCTTTAATGCAAGGTTTGGCAGATGGTTACTTTGTGCTTCCATACACCATAGGTGATTTCTTAGCCGATGACATCCGTACAGGACCTATACCAACGGATACCGAAGAATTTGATAATGCCGAGAAGGATGTTTTAGATAAGATCAATAGATTAATGTCTGCAAAGGGAGTTAATTCCGTTGATTATTATCACAAAAAATTGGGCAAGATCATGTGGAATAATTGTGGTATGTCTCGTAATGCAGAAGGATTGAAGGATGCTATTAAAGAGATAGCTGCCTTGAGAAAAGATTTTTGGGAGAATGTAAAAGTCCCTGGAGCTGCAGATGACAAAAATCAGGAATTGGAGAAAGCCGGACGTGTGGCAGATTTCTTAGAAATTGGAGAACTTTTTGCGATGGATGCCTTGGTACGGAATGAGTCTTGTGGAGGTCACTTTAGAGAAGAATACCAAACCCCTGAAGGAGAAGCATTACGTGACGATGAAAATTTCAAATTTGTGTCGGCCTGGGAATATAAAGGAGAACCAAAAGACGCCAAATTGCATAAAGAGAATTTAGTTTATGAAAATATTGAAGTAAAGACGCGTTCCTATAAATAAAAAGCTATGAAGATTTATCTTAAAATATGGCGTCAAAAAGATGCTTCCTCAAAAGGAAAAATAGTAGACTATACCATGGATGGGATTGAAGGCGACATGTCCTTCCTTGAAATGCTGGATATATTAAATGAGGATTTAATTTCAAAAGGTGAGGTGCCTATCGAATTTGATCATGATTGCCGCGAAGGTATTTGCGGGACATGTTCTCTTCAAATTAATGGGCGTCCGCATGGTCCTGACAGGCTTATCACGGTATGCCAACTGCATATGCGTAGTTTTAAAGATGGTGACACCATTGTAATTGAACCCTTCAGAGCCAAAGCATTCCCGGTTATCAAAGATTTGATTGTGGATAGAAATGCGTTCGAACGCATTCAGCAAGCCGGTGGTTTTATTTCGGTTAATACTTCAGGTAAAACTGTTGACGCAAATAACATCCCGATAAGAAAAGAGAATGCAGATAAGGCATTTAACGCGGCGGCTTGTATTGGCTGTGGAGCATGCGTGGCAGCTTGTAAAAATGCCAGCGCAATGTTATTTACTTCAGCTAAAGTATCCCAGTTTGCACTATTGCCGCAGGGACGTGTTGAAGCTACAGAACGCGTGCAAAACATGGTGCGCCAGATGGATCTGGAAGGCTTTGGAAATTGCACTAATACTGGTGCTTGTGAGATAGAATGCCCAAAGGGAATTTCATTGGAGAATATTGCCAGAATGAACAGGGAGTATTTAAGTGCCTCTATAAAAGGTTAATTTAGAAATGTACATCTTTATAGAATCCCGGGTAGTATTATCCGGGATTTTTATTTGGAATAATGCCCTGCCTTTTTTACTATTTTTACCATAACTATTATCCTATGAAGTCATCTGCACACAATATTAATTCAAAATTACCAGAACTGCCGGAATCGATATTTACTACAATGAGCCGACTTGCAAAAGAGCATGATGCTATTAACATTTCGCAGGGTTTTCCCAATTTTGAACCAGATCCTGTACTCATTGAATTGGTTGCGAAAGCAATGAAAGACGGGTATAATCAATATGCGCCTTTAGGTGGTATCTATCCTCTTAAAGAGGTTATAGCTGAAAAGATCTCTCTTTTGTATGGGACTAATTATCATCCACAGTCTGAAATAACCTTAACGGTAGGAGCTACTCAAGCAATTTTTACTGCTATTTCTGCAATGGTCTGGCCAGGTGACGAAGTAATAGTGCTTAAACCGGCCTATGATTGTTATGAGCCAGCAATTAAAACAAATGGGGGGATTCCTGTTTTAATTCAGTTAAGGGGAAAGGATTATGCCATAGACTGGGATGTATTTAAAGCACATCTCAATGACAAAACCAGGATGGTGATTATTAATACACCACATAACCCAAGCGGGATGGTATTTTCCAGTTCTGATATGTTACAACTCCAAAGTTGTCTTAAGGATACAAATATTATCTTGTTAAGTGACGAAGTGTATGAGCATATAGTATTTGATAGTAACACACATGAAAGTGCTTCCAAGTACCCTGATTTAGCATCTCGAAGCTTTGTTTGTGCCTCATTTGGTAAAACTTTTCACGCAACCGGATGGAAAATGGGTTATTGTGCAGCGCCTGCAGAACTAATGAAAGAATTTCAGAAAATTCATGAATTCAATGTGTTTTGTGTTAATCACCCATTTCAGCGGGCACTGGCCGAATATCTGAAAGAACCTGCCCGCTATTTGGATTTAGGCCGGTTTTATCAGGAAAAACGCGATTTGTTTTTAACAGCAATCCAAAATTCAAGATTCAAGTTTACCCCAACCCAGGGAACTTATTTTCAACTATTGGATTTTTCAGAAATCAGTGACGAAAGCGATGTTGCTTTTTCAGAAAGACTCACTAAAGAGTTCGGGATTGCAACTATCCCAATTTCAGTTTTTAATAGAGATCTTGTAGATAATAAACAGATTCGGATTTGTTTTGCAAAGACTCCTGAAACTCTTTTAAAGGCAGCCGAAATTATAACAGCAATCTAGCCTGCTGTTTATTAAATAAAATTGCAGTAACATTATTTCTAATCCATGGCATCCTGTATCAGGTCCATAAAATCTCCTATCTTGGAAGGTTCCAGCCATCTTGTGACAACTACAAGGCTATTGGCCTTGTCGATAACAATAAAATTACCCCCAAAACCTGCGGCGTAATAGATGTCTTCTGAAAGTCCCTTCCATTGCCGATCTCCCTTTTGATTAAGCCACCACATATAACCATAGTTAGGATTTGGTGCCGAAGGTGTAATTGCCTCTTTTATCCAGGCCTCACTAAGAAGCTGTTCTGAGTTCCATTTTCCATTATTAAGAAATAGCAGGCCAAAACGAGCCATATCTTCAGTACTTATAAAAATCCCGGCCCCTGAATGACCACCCCCTGTAACGGATTTCATTTTTATTCCGTCAATTACAGTCCAGGCATTGTCATAACCATACCACCGCCAGGTAGTTGAAGCACCAATTTTATCCATTAAATACTCCTTAAGTACAGCAGGAACAGGCTTTCGCCATACATGAGTCAATGCATAAGCCAATACATTTACGCGTACATCATTGTACTCCATTACTGTGCCCGGTTCATTGAGTTTTCTGAATTTCCAATCGTCCAGTCCTCCCTCTTTCGGGGGTCTGTCTGCCCAATCCTTGCCTCCCCACAGTTCTCCGGACCAATCTGAGTTTTGTTGTAATAAATGCTTCCAGCTAATTTTGCTATTATGTTCTCCCGCAAATGTACCATCCCAGATATAAGAAGAAACCTTGTCGTCTGTGCTTTGAATTAGATGATTGTCTACTGCAAGGCCGGCTACCGTAGATAAAAGACTTTTGGTAACGCTAAAAGTCATATCTACCCTTTCTATATCACCCCATTGTTGAATAATGTAACCGTTTTTCAATATTATCCCTGCCGGACCTCCTCGTTTTTTAGTAGGACCTGAAATTTGATGAAATGGTTCGTGAGCAAATCCCTTTAAAATTGCAATGCGCAAATCTCTTGACCCCGAATATTCGTTACTTTTCGCAAAATTCACTGCTTCGTTAAGTTTCTTTTCATTGAGTTTAAAAGCGGATGGGGGGCGTTCTTGCCAGGTAGCATTTCTTTCTGGAAAATAATACGCCTCCTGACTTATTGCAGTATTTATTGAAAATAACAAAAAAGCTGAGGCAAGGGTTTTTACTTTCATTGTTCATAAATTTATTTTTCCAAGGTAATCAAATTCAGCTTCATTAGCCAATCCATTTGCTTATCGCTGCCTATGTAATAAGGGTGTTCTCCGAACCTTATAAATCCATTATTTTCATAGAATCTGATTGCTTTATTGTTCTTCTTCCAAACTCCGAGCCAGATGTAACTTTTGTTTTTGTTAGTCGCAATACGCTTAATATGATCCAGTATAAAATGCCCTATCTTATTTCCCTGAAATGCGCTTTTTACATAAATTCTTTCTAGTTCGATAGAATCTTTATCCTTTACATCTCCCTGGGCTTCATTTTCATTTAATTTAAAATATCCTATTGGCTCATCTTCCAAGTGAACCAGGTAAAAATGCATCTGAGGATCTTCTAGTTCATTTAAAAGTTGTTCTCTGGAAAAAGCTTTTTCCATATAGGCTTTAAAATCATCAGGGGTATTTTGCTTTTCAAAGGCTTCAATAAATGTCTCTCTGGAAATGGAAATAAGTTTATCTAAGTCGGTATTAGTACATTTTGCCAAATGAAGATTCATGCCGGTATATAATATCCACGAAAATAAAAAAAGGAGTAAAACATATTGCTTTACTCCTCTCAATTTATTCTGATATTATGTACTAAAACATAAACAATTTTCTGGTCAGCATTATAATACCGCTAAAAAACTCGTTTCGGTAAACCTGGATTTCTTCTTCAATAGGTCTGTGGTTAATTTGTGCGTCCATAGCTTTTAAAATTTAATAAAATATGATTTGGGGTTGAAAAATTATGAGTTAAAGATAATGTGTAAGATTCAGGACTCTAAAAATTTGTTGTGAAGCATCTCCAAATTGTTGTGAAATAAGTAACTAATTTCAATATGTCGATAAAGTGTATAATATGATCGTTAAACGGTCATCTCTGGAATATCACCTTCAACAATTAAAGACCCCTCTGTTGCTTGTTTTATAGTATCAATAGTTACACCGGGTGCCCTTTCAAGCAAACGGAATCCTTTAGAGGTAACCTCCAGAACACCAAGATTGGTAACTACTTTTTTTACACATCCCACCCCGGTAAGAGGCAGTGAACATTTTTTTAACAGCTTTGATTCGCCCTTTTTGTTAGTATGCATCATGGCAACAATAATATTCTCTGCCGATGCAACAAGATCCATTGCTCCACCCATACCCTTAACCATTTTCCCGGGTATTTTCCAATTTGCAATATCCCCGTTTTCAGCTATTTCCATAGCCCCAAGAATAGTAAGGTCAACATGTTTTCCACGGATCATTCCAAAACTAGTTGCAGAATCAAAAAAGGAAGCACCAGGCAATGTTGTAATGGTTTGTTTCCCAGCATTGATAATATCGGCATCTTCTTCACCTTCATACGGGAATGGACCCATACCTAAAACACCATTTTCGCTTTGAAATTCAACGCTGATATCGTCTCGGACATAATTTGCTACCAAGGTTGGAATGCCAATACCGAGATTAACATAATACCCGTCTTTTACCTCCCTGGCTATTCTTTTTGCAATACCAATTTTATCCAGCATAATATTTTCCTTACTTCGTATTTAGTTCCTCGATCTTACAGTCCGTTGTTCTATTCTTTTTTCATAGTGTTCTCCCTGAAAGATTCGTTGTACAAATATCCCCGGAATATGAATTTCATTTGGATCAAGACCTCCGGCGGGCACCAGTTCTTCCACTTCTGCAACTGTTATATTAGCTGCACCGCACATACAGGGATTAAAATTACGGGCAGTGCCCTTGAAAATTAAATTTCCCGCTTCATCACCCTTCCAGGCTTTAACGAATGCAAAACTGGCCTCAAAGGCATGCTCCAGAACATACTTTTTACCATTAAAGTCCCGTGTTTCCTTGCCCTCCGCTACTTCTGTCCCGTAACCTGCGGGGGTATAAAACGCCGGAAATCCGGCTTGAGCAGCTCTGCACTTTTCCGCAAGGGTCCCTTGTGGTGTTAATTCAACTTCCAGTTCTCCGCTCAACATCTGCCTTTCAAATTCCTCGTTTTCGCCAACATAGGAGGAAATCATTTTTTTTATCTGATGCTTTTGTAACAACAGGCCCAAACCAAAATCATCAACACCCGCATTGTTGCTTATACAGGTAATATCTTTTATCCCCAGGCGAACAAGCTCCGAAATTGCATTTTCCGGTATTCCACAAAGACCAAAACCTCCCAGCATAAAGGTCATTCCGTCTTCTACTCCAAGTAATGCCTCCTGCACATTGGCCACCGTTTTACGTATCATAAGCTAATAAATATGGTTATTTCCTATAGCTACTAAAATACATTTTTAAATAAAAAAACCCGCTTTTTAGCGGGATTAGTTTAAAACGAAATGTCTTGAAAAAGATTGATAATTATTAAAAATCCAGATCATCAAGGTCATCATCGAGATCATCGTCTAGTTTATCTTTCTCAATTGTTTCTTCAGTTTCTTTTGAGCAATCAACACTAATGGTCAGCTCTTCCGGGACCGGAAATTCCTCCATAGAAACTCCTAATTCCTCATCTGCATAATTACTTTTCATGTATAAAGCCCAGATAGGCAATGCCATTGAAGCTCCCTGGCCATAAGTTATTGTTTTAAAATGTACTGCCCTTTCGTCACCGCCAACCCATACACCGGTCACCAGATTGGGCACCATTCCCATAAACCAACCGTCACTTTGATTTTGTGTTGTTCCGGTTTTACCGGCAATCGGGTTTGTAAACTCATATGGATAACCTGTGATTATTTCTTTATATACCGTTTGGTCTATATTGGAAGAATGCCTTAGCCTGGTCCCTGAGCCGCCTTTTGTAACGCCTTCCATTAAGTTTACCATTGCATAGGCTACCTCTTTGCTTAGTACATCTTTTGTTTCGGGAACATATTCATATAGTACTGTGCCATTCTTATCTTCTATTCTGGTAACCATAACCGGCTTAACAAAAACACCTTGATTAACGAAAGTCCCATAAGCTCCTACCATTTCATATACATTAAGATCAGGGGTTCCCAGGGCAATTGAAGGCACCTCAAGCATTTCTCCTTTTATTCCAAGGTCCTTGGCAATGGCTACTACGGGTTTTGGCCCCACCCTGTCAATTAATTGCGCAGTAACTGAGTTCACCGAGTTTGCAAGGGCTCGTTTTAATGTATACATATTTCCGGAATATTTACCATCGGCATTCTTAGGACACCAAGGCTCCGGATTGCCATGTTTTCCCGCTTCAATACAATATTGACTATCAGGCAGTGAGTCACAGGGGGATAATCTTAATTGATCTATAGCAGCGGCATATACAAATGGCTTAAAGGTTGAACCGGCCTGTCTAGCCCCCTGTATAACATTGTCGTATTGAAAATGTTTATAGTTGAGTCCGCCTACCCAAGCTTTAACGTGACCTGTTTGGGGTTCCATTGACATCATTGCAGCCCTTAAAAAGGTTTTGTAATACCTTATGGAATCTAAAGGGGTCATAATGGTATCCTTCTCCTGGGTTTCCCTATTCCAGTCAAATACCGTCATTTCAGTTTTTTCCTTAAACGACGCCCTGATCTCTTTTTCAGATTTACCATTGTCACTCATGATGCGCCAACGTTCAGAAGTTTTCATAGCCCGCTCCATAATTCGGTCTATCTCTTCAGTATTCAGTTCCAGAAATGGAGCTGTACTATTTCTTTCCGGTGTATTTTGATGAAAAAATTCTTTTTGAAGTCTCTTCATATGTTCCTTAACTGCATCTTCAGCATTTTTCTGCATACGGTAATCAACAGTGGTATATACTTTAAGCCCGTCTAAATATATATTCCATCGGTCTCTTTCACCTTCAGCTGCCGGTCTTGGGTTTTTGTCAATCCAATCATTAAGAAATCCTTGTAAATACATCCTAAAATAGGTAGCCAAGCCATCTCTATGAGATTCAGGGGTGAAATTTATGTCCATTTTTAAATCCTGCAGGGAATCCTTCTCTTCTTCCGTGATAAAATCGTATTTGGCCATTTGGCCCAGTACCGTATTACGTCTGTTTAAAACGAGTTCTTCTCTTCTTATAGGATTATATAGCGAAGAATTTTTTAGCATCCCAACCAATACTGCAGACTCCTCGGTCCTAAGATCCTTAGGTTCCTTGCCAAAATAAATTCTGGAAGCAGAACGTATTCCGTCTGCATTGTTTATAAAGTCATAGGTGTTTAAATACCAGGCAATAATCTCTTCCTTGGTATATTGTCTTTCCAGGCGTATTGCGATTACCCATTCCTTTACTTTTTGAATGATTCTGCCCGGAACCCCGCCGGATATTCGTTTGGTAAACAGTAATTTAGATAATTGCTGAGAAATGGTACTGGCGCCTCCTTTCGCTCCTAGAAATACCATAGCTCTCAAAGTGCCTCTCGCGTCTATCCCTGAATGTTCAAAATATCTTGCATCTTCTGTTGCAACTAATGCATTAACCAAATTTTGGGGTAACTCGTCATAAGAAACCGGAGTTCTGTTATCATCTAAATAAAACTTACCAAGGGTTTTACCATCTGAAGAGATGATCTCTGTAGCTAAATTTGTTTGCGGATTTTCTAGTCGTTCAAAAGTTGGCATTTCTCCAAAAAACCCCCATGAAGCCAAAAGAAAGATCAAAAAAATCATAAATAGTCCTGAAGCAAACAGAATCCAAAACCATTTTATAAACTTAGAAAAATTGGAAGAAACATTTTTTTTCCGGGCTTTTGCCATAACTTATTTACGCTTTTCAATTAAGAAACCAACATCAGTGATGCCTTCCAGTTCCATGATCCCATCTGCGTTTCCATTTTTTCGCATAGCATGGGAAATTTGTAAAGTATATACGCCCTTAACGGGAAAAATGATGTTTTCCTTATACCAAAGTTTATTTTCTTTTATACTACCATATCCTTTCCCCAGCCATTTTCCATCTGGCATAGCCATTTCATACTCCAGAGTATCCCTTTGGACATCACCATTTGGGTACTTCAGATCTGCTATTAAAAATAAATTGCTGTAAGGAAAAGTATCATCATTTCTTATGGAAATAAATATGTCTTTTGGGTTAATGGTGTCATTTTCTGTGAAACTGAATTCCTTAGTGTCACTTTTGGTCCATATTCCACCAGGATTTGGCTGAAATTCTGAATGAATCAAGTTATTATTACATGCCCAAATAAATAAAACCAAAATTGAATAGAAAATCCTCTTAGGCATTTTTAGCTGGTCTTTTTCTGTTACTACTTCTCTTTTTACTCTTGCTTCTCTTATTTTTCCGCTTCGGACGATCGAACCTGGTGAGACTATCTTGCCCTACAACATTTTCAAAGATTAACTTCTCATCCTCAAAGTTTTCAACGGCAAACTCCTCAAGGCTCATTACAGGTTTTTTAGCTTTATTCATATCCAGTATCTCCTGAACCTGTTCTTTTGTGAGTGTATGCCAATTAGAAGGATCATCCTTATAGGAGTACCACAATAGTCCTTTAAAAATATCTGTTTTTTGACAAAAGGCTATTCCTTTTTCAGTGAATAATTTGCTGTCATTAGAAGGGAAATCTTCCAGGGCCTCTAAATAAAGATCCAATTCATAATTTAAACAACATTTCAGTTTCCCGCATTGGCCAGCTAATTTTTGTGGATTAAGTGAAAGCTGTTGATAACGTGCTGCGGAAGTACTTACCGAACGGAAATCTGACAACCAGGTTGAACAACATAATTCCCTCCCGCAAGAACCAATACCTCCTAAACGCTGCGCTTCTTGTCTATAGCCAATTTGTCTCATTTCTATGCGAATGCCAAAGGCCTTAGCCATATCCTTAATCAATTGTCTGAAATCAACACGTTCTTCCGCAGTATAGTAAAAAGTTGCCTTGGAACCATCTCCCTGAAATTCTACATCTGAGATTTTCATTTGTAATTTTAACAAAATTGCCATTTCACGAGAGCGTTTCTTTATCTCTTCTTCTTTCGCCCGGCATCGCTGCCATTTGTCAATATCTTTTTGAGTTGCCTTGCGATAAATTTTCGGGATTTCATCCTGAGAATCGGAAACTTTCTTTCGCTTCATCTGTACCTTAACCAATTCTCCGGTTAATGTGACCATGCCAATGTCATGGCCAGATTTAGCCTGGGTGGCGACAATATCACCTATGGATAAGGAAATATTTTCTGTGTTTCTGAAAAACTCTTTTCTACTGTTTTTAAATCGAATTTCAACACAATCAAATGGCTGAGAACCACTTGGCAGAGACATATTAGAAAGCCAGTCAAATACAGTCAACTTATTGCAGCTATCTGTGCCGCAAGTCCCATTATTTTTGCATCCACGTGGCTGTCCATCCTTGCCGGTTGAACAACTGTTACAACCCATATTTTATATCTTGGTTTAGCAAAACCAAAAGTGGGATCTGCTAAAAAAGGTTCATAATTAATTATTGAAGGTAAAGATAGTACTTTTTTGCTCCGATGGAAAGTGAGAAATATAGTGTGAAATTAATCCATCTTCTTATCTTATAACAAAGAGGAAAGATTTAAAACAAAAGTGTGAAAATCTTCTGTGCTAATGACCAGGAAAAAATCTGCATGGTTATTTTTTAAATTTCAATACTTCTGATCTGCCTTTCTTGAAAATTTTATTGCTAACCACTTTCCCCTTTCTAAGTTTTTTTTGTTCTTCAAAAGGTAATTCATGAATTTCTTTACAGTGGTCCGAACAACAGTTATTCATTTTATCAGCACAAGATTCACACTGAATAAAAAGAAGATGGCAAGCCTCATTGGCACAGTTAACATGGGTGTCACAAGATTCTCCACATTGATGACATACGGCTATAATATCCTCTGTTATTCGTTCACCTCTTCTGTGATCGAATACAAAATTTTTGCCCAGAAATTTATTTTCCAGATTCTTAGCTCTTACCTGGCGGGTATATTCTATAATCCCTCCTTCGAGTTGAAATACATTTTTAAATCCTTTATGCCTATAGTAGGCACTCGCCTTTTCACATCGGATTCCTCCCGTACAATACATGACCAGGTTTTTATCTTCCTTGTAGTCAGACAAATCCTTTTCTATAATATCCAATGAGTCTCTGAAGGTATCCACATCGGGTGTAATTGCATTTTTGAAATGGCCAATTTCACTTTCATAGTGATTTCGCATATCAACCAATACCGTATTCGGGTCGTCTATTAACTCGTTAAAATGAGTGGCATCTACATGTATTCCTTTTTTAGTTACATCGAAAGTGTCATCATTTAAACCATCCGCTACAATTTTTTTTCGAACCTTAATCTTGAGTTTCAAAAAGGACTTATTATCCTGCTCTATGGCAATATTAAGGCGAACATTTTCAAGAAATGTAATAGAATCTATATGAGCTTTGAACTTTTCGAAATTATCTGCCGGAACAGACAATTGGGCATTAATGCCTTCCGGCGCCACATAGATCCTTCCCAGAACATCCAGTTCATTCCAATGAATAAATAAATAATTCCTGAATAATTTTGGATTAAGAATATGTGCGTACTTATAAAAAGAAATCGTCAGACGTTCTTTTCCGGCTTCCTCAATAAGGGTCTCCCGTTCTTTAGCACTTAATGTATTGTACAGTTGCATGCTATACTAATTATTAAGTTTAAATAAATAATAGTATGCAAAATTAAACATATTCCGCTTTGGCACAAGAGAAAACCAATTGATTTTGAGGCTGATAGTCCAAAATATTACGGAGACAGGCCGCTCCAAATAAAAAAGAGCCTTGAATTTTCAAGACTCTTTAGGGGCCACTCCTTAGTAATTTTCTCTTTCATAGATTAACCTAAAAGGATGTGGTCACCATTGCCCAAAGTTCATTGGAACGATGGAATATTTTGTGTTTAAGTACGAACACTTACACCTGAGATGCGGGAATACCAAAAAGGTTGCTTTTGACATTGTTATATGAAAAAAGAAATGGTAATTTAGCTTTCCTAATTTTATAGAAAATCACAAATGAGCAACAATAAAGACGCAAAACTTAAAGCATTAAAACTTACACTAGATAAACTGGATAAAACATATGGCAAGGGCGCTGTCATGAAAATGGGCGACTCTGTTGTTGAGGATGTAGAAGTTATCCCTTCTGGTTCACTTGGTTTAGACATTGCTTTGGGTGTTGGCGGATATCCTCGTGGAAGAGTCATAGAAATATACGGCCCTGAATCCTCTGGTAAAACCACACTTACTTTACATGCCATAGCTGAAGCTCAAAAAAATGGTGGTATTGCAGCATTTATTGATGCCGAGCATGCATTTGACAGGTTTTACGCCAAGAATTTGGGCATCGATATTGACAACCTTATTATTTCACAGCCCGATCATGGTGAACAGGCATTAGAAATTGCCGATAATTTAATTCGATCAGGTGCGATAGATATAGTGATCATAGATTCAGTAGCAGCTCTAACACCAAAAAGTGAAATTGAAGGTGAGATGGGAGACTCTAAAATGGGTTTACACGCCAGATTGATGTCACAGGCACTTAGAAAATTAACAGGCTCTATCAGCAAAACTCACTGTACGGTTATTTTCATAAATCAATTAAGGGAAAAAATAGGGGTTATGTTTGGAAATCCGGAAACCACTACCGGGGGGAACGCCTTAAAGTTTTATGCTTCGGTGAGACTGGATATACGCAGATCTACCCAGATTAAAGATACAGAAGGTGCTGTCCTGGGGAATAAAACCAGGGTGAAGGTTGTCAAAAATAAAGTGGCTTCTCCTTTTAAAACCGCAGAATTTGATATAATGTACGGTGAAGGCATATCTAAAGTTGGTGAAATTCTGGATCTTGGAGTACAGTATGAAATTATTAAAAAGAGTGGATCCTGGTTTAGTTACGGAGACACAAAACTTGGTCAAGGAAGAGATGCGGTTAAATCCCTTCTGGCGGATAATCCGGAACTGCTTGAAGAATTAGAAGGTAAAATAAAAGACGCAATTAATACCGTAAAAGTATAATTTAGAATTTCATCTTTCCTATATTATTGGGTTTATAAGCAACCTTTGTCTGAACTTATCATCTAATATTAAAGATTTTAATAGATGATTATGAAAAGAGTAGTTTCCCTGTTTTTCGTATTATTCATATTTGTTTTGTCTTCTTGCAGTTTGAGCGATGATGAACCAAATTATTATTTTATTCCTCTCCAGGTAGTAAGTGCGGAATTGCCCGTATCATTTACACTGCATGAGACCTATCAAATTAATGTAACTTATTTATTGCCTAATGGCTGTGCCTCTTTTGAGGGTTTTGACGTAACCCCAATTGCAGAAACAACAAGAAATGTTGTCCCAATAGGATCTCAGTTTGATGATCCGGAATGCGTGGATGGAGGGGCTGAAGTAGAAGGTTCATTTAACTTTGTCTGCCTTTATACAGATACTTACCTCTTTAGGTTCTGGACAGGAGAAGATGAAAACGGCGAGCAAGAATATTTGGAAATTGAAGTGCCTGTAACCCAATAATCTACTATTTTAGGTCTGTTAATCTAACCAATATTTTGAGTCTGAAAGAACTCATACATAATTGTAAAAGAGGAGATAGAATAGCGCAGGAACAATTGTATAGAAATTATGCAAAAATATTGTTCGGTATCTGCCTTAAATACTCACGCAATAAAACGGAGGCTGAAGATAATCTCCACGACAGTTTTATGATTATATATGATAAAATTGGTCAGTATAAATTTAAGGGCTCTTTTGAAGGCTGGATAAAAAGGATTACTGTTAATACGGTACTGCAGAAATATAGAAAGGAAGAATATCTGAAAGTAGTAAATGATAATGTCGCAGAAGAAACCGAAAGTGATTCAGATTTCCTGGATATTGAACTCCCCACACTGCTGCGATACATACAGGAACTTCCTAATAAATATAGACTCACCTTTAATATGTATGTCCTTGATGGGTTTACGCACAAAGAGATAAGTGAACAATTAGGGACTTCAGAGGGAACATCAAAATCAAACCTGGCCAGGGCCAGAATGATTTTAAAAGACAAAATAAAGAAAGAAAACATAAATATCGCTTAATTACCTAAGCCATGAAAAAAGAAAATATTGATAAATTGTTCCAGGAGAAGTTGAAAGACTTCAATGAAGTTCCGGATGAAAAAGTCTGGAAGGATATTGCTGCCTCACTGGATAAAAAGAAAAAGTCGCGTCCTATTATTCCTCTTTGGTGGAAACTAGGAGGCGTAGCGGCCATTTTAGCCGTATCATTTTACGTTTTTAACCCTTTTGAAGGTGCTCAAAAGACAGAACAAATAATCACGGATGTTGAAAGTTCTCCTTCCCTGGATAATTCAAAGGTAAAAGATGTTGAACCTATTTTGTCTGACAAGGATAATGAAAATGGAAGTAGTGTTGTAACATCATCTGATGTGCTAAAAGAAGAAAAAAATTCAGCTCCTACAAGTAGCAACAACAGGGCCGCCAAGGTATTACCAGATGTTGAGACTTCTGTTGTTGCGACAACTGAAAATAACAATTTAGAAACAGAAGAGAATACAAATAATACCAGGCCTTCAGACTCAGAAATAACAGTTGCAGCTGATCCTTCAGAACGAACAGCCGGCGATACCAAGAAAGATGAGGCAAGCAAAACAAATAAGGCTCAGCAGAATCCTAAAGATGAAAATACTGCTATCGCCGCCAAAATAGATTCCCCTGATAAAGATCCTATAGCTGCTAAGAGCGAGAAGGCTACTATCCAAACCGAAACTGGTCTCAAAGAAACTGCAATCGCAAGTGGTGCAGGTAATTTAATTGAGGAAAAAGAGGAGGAAGATGTAAAATCAGATAAGGGTAAAAAGTCTATTTACGACGAAATTGAAAAATCTCAGGAGACACAAGTAGCTGAAAATATTAGCAATAGATGGTCTGTTGGACCAACTTTAGGGCCGGTTTATTTTAATTCTTTTGGAAATGGTTCGCCAATTCATTCCAATTTCGTGGCTAATTCAAAGAGTGGCAATGTAAATCTTAGTTACGGCTTAAGGGTCTCGTACGATATTAGCAAAAAGCTAAGCGTTCGCTCAGGACTCAACAGAGTGGACTATGGCTATGACACAAATGAAATCTCTTTTTCGGCTTCACTTACGGCATCAACGAATGATCAAATAGATAATATAAATTATGCGTCTACTTCAAGAAATTTAGTTGTTAGAAATATGGAGGACAGCAAGCTTTCTCAGCAGACAATTAGTTTGGAATTTACCGCTCAAAGTCCTGCGCGTAATGGAAGAATGATTCAGGATTTTGGTTATATAGAATTGCCCTTAGAATTAAATTATGCCTTACTTGACCGGAAATTTGGAATAAATGTTATAGGCGGATTAAGCTCACTTTTCCTTGTTTCTAATTCGGTTGTTCTTGAGGCTAATGGAAATACTGTTGAAATGGGTGAGGCAAATAATATTAATGATTTGAATTTAAGTACGAACATTGGTTTTGGACTAAATTATAAATTTTCCCCAATGTTACAATTGAACCTGGAACCGATGTTCAAGTATCAATTAAATACGTTTACACAAACAGCAGGAGATTTTCAACCATTCTCTATAGGGGTCTATACCGGTCTTAATTTTAAATTTTAAACCCTTTAATAATTGAATAGCCTACTCTCCTTAATGAGTAAAATGGAAATATTAAACGAGCATTACACAAGAGAAATTAAGTAATTCTATTTTAATACCATTTGGTATATGGTGTTATTTACCGCATTTATGGGATATTTGGCTCCTCTTGTAGCTCCTTTAGCATTATTGTTCTCACTTGTTCCCGTAATTCGGATTTCTGATTTTCTTTCAGTCCTTTTGTGTCGAAAAAAGAATGGACCTTTACTCTTAAAATGCCCGGACCTTCGCTGAAAAATGTGAACGGAAATCGTTTTTTGTTGTCATAAAAAGTAATTGGAACTACGGGAATATCATGGGCTATTGCCATTTTAAAGGCCCCATCCTTAAATTTATCGAGTATTATGTTCTCCTCGGGCACACCTCCTTCCGGAAAAATGCAAATACTAAGTCCTTGATTTAATCTTTTCTGTGCCCTTCTATAAACTGCACTCCTGCTTCGGCTGTCTTCCCTGTCAACCAGTATACAAACACGTTTATAAAAAAATCCAAAAACCGGAATATTTACCAACTCCTTCTTGCCCACAAAAACAAACGGATTCTTACTGGTTTTTAACATCATCATTATATCGAGCATACTGGTATGATTGGCTACTAACATATAACTTTGGCCTTTTACCAGCTTTTGCTCATAGGATATTCGTGGAAAGCAAAACATCCCGTAAATAATAAAATTTGCCCATATATTTCGAGCCAGCCAAAAAAATTGAGAATATGTCCTTTCTGATAAGGTTGTTAAAAGAAGTATTGGGAAAAAGACAAAAATTGGAAGGCTTACCAGGATATAGAACCAAATACGATAGAGAACTTGTCCCAATTTTTGCAGAAGTAAGCGCATAAATCAAAAATAACAATTTTAGCAGGGTAATCGTATTTCTTTTACTTTTGCCCCTGTAATATAAATCAAATGGCAAGAATTTTAACTGGTATACAAAGTACAGGAATTCCCCACCTTGGAAACATACTTGGCGCAATTATACCTGCGATAAACATGGCTAAAGATCGTGAAAATGACTCTTTTCTGTTCATTGCAGACATGCACTCACTTACTCAAATAAAAAATGGGGATGAGTTAAGACACAACACCTACGCAACTGCTGCTACCTGGTTAGCTTTCGGGCTTGATATTGAAAGTACCGTATTTTACAGGCAGAGTGATGTTCCGCAAGTAACACAACTGGCATGGTATTTAAGCTGTTTTTATCCTTATCAACGTCTTACCCTGGCACATTCTTTCAAAGATAAAGCAGACAGGCTGGGAGACGTCAATGCGGGGTTATTTACCTATCCTATGTTAATGGCCGCTGATATTTTGTTATATGACGCCAATATTGTGCCGGTTGGTAAAGATCAGTTACAACATATAGAAATGACGCGAGATGTTGCTTCGCGGTTTGAGGCTCAAATGGGTGAGACATTTGTAATGCCGGAGGCACAGGTACAAAAAGATACAATGTATATTCCGGGGACGGATGGGGCGAAAATGAGTAAAAGTAAGGGTAACCTGATTGATATATTTCAACCTGATAAGAAACTGCGCAAACAGGTAATGCGTATTATTACCGATAGCAAATCACTTGAAGATCGCAAAGACCCTGAGACGGATACCACATTTGCATTGTACAAAATTTTAGCCTCGGACGATCAAATTAGCGAAATGCGCGCAAATTATCTAAACGGAAATTATGGTTACGGGCATGCAAAACAAGCTTTGTACGAATTAGTCATTGAAAAGTTTAAATCTCCCAGAGAAAAATTCGATTATTATATGAACCACCTTAATGAGGTAGATGATGCATTATCAATTGGTGCAGAAAAGGCCAAAAAAGTGGCAAATTCAGTTCTCGAAAGAGTTAGGAATAAAGTAGGCTACTAGATTTCTTATTACTGACCACCTGGTTTGTAATTCAGCTTTTTATCCAATAGAGAATCCTTCTAACCTAAGTCCAGTTAGTGCATTTTATCGATAAACGTACTAAATAGAAGGTTTGGGCATCATACATTTGAAATAAACAAACTACCCGGTCTAATTAAAACTAAATAGCTTCATACTCTTTCCCGGGCAAAGGTCGTATCATTCCTTTCATTTCCATGGTCAAAAGACTGGATACGGTTTTAAATACCGGCAAGTGACATTCCAAAGCTATTTGATCTATCAATTGACGCCCATCTTTCTGCAAAAAGGAATAAATTATTTTCTCATTCTCATCCAATTCCACAAAAAGCTGTTTTTGTACAGGCGCAGTATTTGATTCTTCCAATTGCCAATTCATTAAATAAATAAGATCTGCTGCTGAGGAAAGCATATGTGCTTTTTGCGCCTTAATCAGATTATTGCATCCTAAACTATATTTATCCTTTACTCTCCCAGGGACTGCAAATACGTCCCGATTATAATTATTTGCCATATCTGCTGTGACGAGACTACCTCCCTTTTCTGCAGATTCAATTACTATTGTTGCCTCGCTAATACCCGCAATAATTCTGTTTCTTTTCAAAAAATTCTCTCGATCCGGGTTACTTGTACTCCAGAATTCAGTCAAAAATCCACCATTTTTACTTATTTCATCAACATATTTAAGATGTGCCTTTGGATATATTTGATTCAATCCATGCGCAACACATGCAATAGTCTGAAGCCCGTGTTTCAGTGCTGCTCGTTGAGCGCAAATATCAATGCCATAGGCAAATCCACTTACAATTACGGGATTCAAAGGCGCTATATTTGCTATGAATTCTTCACAAAAGTCCCTCCCATAACTTGTGCTATTCCGTGTACCTACTATGCTAATTATTTTTCTGTTTTCGAGCTCAATATTGCCCTTTTTGAATAGCAGAATCGGGCCATCAACGCAATGTTTTAGGTATTTTGGGTAATCAACATCCATAAAGTACGAATAGGATATTCTGTTTTTAAGAATAAATTCATATTCTTGTTCTGCTGCCTGAAGATATTTTCTGTTTTGAAGTCCTTTTAAGGTTACAGTACCAATTCCCTCAATTTTTGCCAGATTTTTCATTTTATCTGTAAAAACTGCTATTGGACCGCCACAATGAGTAATCAGCTTTTTAGCTGTTATATCACCAATATGAGGGATATTTTGCAATCTAAGTGCTGCAATTAACTCATCCTTAGTCATTTATAAAATAGTTTTAGTTATTCACAAATTACACAAAATATTATGTTAATAAAAAATTCTCTTCTCTAGTTTGAAGCCCTTTAATTTTTTTTGATCTTTGTGCAAATGGGAATTGAGAACCACATTCAACAACTTTTATATCGTTACAACTGCGTTGTTGTTCCGGATTTTGGTGCATTTTTAACTCAAATGAAATCTGCATCAATTATAAAGTCTACCAATACCTTCTACCCACCATCAAAGCGAATATCGTTTAATGAACAATTATCCTCCAATGATGGTTTATTAGTTTCATATATGGCTAATGCCGAAAATAAGTCATATGAGGATATGCTGAAGTACACCCTGGATGTAGCTAAAACATGGAAAAAACAATTGCATTCGGGAGAAAGGCTTAAAATATCATCCATAGGTGAGTTATGGTTAAACAGGGAAGGTAAATTGCAATTCCAACCTTCGAACGAAATAAATTATCTTACCTCTTCGTTTGGGCTTTCATCCTTTGTATCCCCTGTGGTTACCCGTGAAGCTCTTAAAGAGCAAGTAGAGGAGTTAGAAGAAAAGATTCCATTTATTATTACACCCGAACAGCGAAGAAAAAGTTCTTTCAGGCCCTATTTAAAGTATGCCGCTATACTATTACTGGCCTTAGCGACAGGTATGACAGGATATAGGTTTTATGGTGAGATGCTTAACAAAAAGCAAGTTGTTCTCGAGGAAGCGCAAAGCCTTGTTTCCAAAAATATTCAGGAAGCCACATTCTTTAACTCAAAACCGCTTGAATTGCCTGAACTCAAGCTCAATGTAACTAAAAAAAGCACCGGTAATCACCATATAATCGCAGGAGCATTCAGAATAAGGCAAAATGCTGATAAAAAGGTGATTTATCTAAGAAAAAAGGGCTATGATGCGAGGTATCTTGGTGTTAATAGTTATGGTTTGCACCAGGTTACTTACGGAAGCTATGAAAACCCTGAAGAAGCTTTAATTTTTCTAAGGCAAGTGAAACGGACAGAATCTGAAGATGCCTGGATGTTGTCTACAAAATAGTTTCTTTCTTTTTCTTCAATACAATTGCTGCGTATCTTTGAAAAAAAATCAAGATGCAGCCAAGAAAACCCAGTGATTCAAGAACTATAATGACGGATATGGTTTTGCCAAGCGAAACTAATCCGCTAAATAATCTTTTTGGTGGTGAATTATTAGCCCGCATGGACAGGGCTGCCAGTATAGCTGCAAGAAGGCACAGCCGCCGTATTACAGTAACAGCATCTGTCAACCACGTCGCTTTTAATCGTTCCGTACCATTGGGAAGTGTAGTTACTGTTGAGGCCAAAATATCCCGAACCTTCAGAACATCAATGGAAGTATATATTGATGTCTGGATGGAAGATAGATTTAGCGGGGAAAGCACAAAAGCAAATGAAGCCATTTATACATTTGTTGCAGTGGACGAAACCGGTAAGCCAACTGAAGTTCCTCCCATAATCCCCGAGACAGCGCTTGAATCTGAACGTTTTGAAGGTGCATTGCGAAGAAAACAGCTTAGTTTAGTACTTGCAGGTAAAATGAAGCCCAGTGAGGCCACTGAACTACGGGCCTTGTTTATTAAAGAATAGTTGGACGCCGGCACTTGGTTTCAGAAATCAAAATTGTTTGGATCCGGGCCAAAGCGTTGCCTTCTGTCTAAGCTATCCAAATTAACCATATCATCAGGGCTTAATTCAAAATCGAAAATATTGGCATTTGCTACAATTCTTTCACGCTTTGATGATTTAGGAATGGTTATAACCCCTTTTTGCAAATTCCATCGCAAGACTATTTGGGCAACGGTTTTATTGTAATTTGCGGCAAGTTCTTTAAACACATCAATTCCAAAAATCCTGCCTTGCATCATTGGAGACCAGGCTTCATACTGAATATTCTTTGATGCACAAAAGTCCAACAGGTTCTGTTGTACCAAATATGGGTGAAATTCCATCTGATTAACCATAGGTACCGTCTTTGCCGTATCCAGCAAATCCTCCAGGTGATGTTTCATGAAATTACTAACCCCAATAGCTCTAACCCGCTTTTGCTCGTAAAGATATTCCAAAGCTTTCCAGGTATCTTTATATTTTCCTTCAACCGGCCAATGTACCAGGTAAAGATCTAAAAAGTCCAGATCCAGTCTATTGAGGCTTTTGTCAAAAGCCTTCAGGGTGCTATCATAACCCTGGTCGGAGTTCCATACTTTACTCACAATAAAAATATCCTCCCTAGGCACATCACTTTCCTTAATACCGGCCCCTACACCTTTTTCATTGTTATAAATAGAGGCGGTATCTATATGACGATATCCTGCCTCTAATGACCATTTTATCGCATTTATTACTTCTCTTCCATCTTCAGAAAGGTAAACACCTAAACCAAAATAGGGCATTTTAACGCCATTGTGCAATGTAAATGTGCCCTTAATGTCTGTTATTGAACTCATATTGTTACTATTAAAGCCGGTAAATCCATTCTTCAGGATTTAATCTTGTAGCATCCTTGTAGAGATAAAATTTCAACTGCGTCAGACCATTATACCGATTAGTATATATTTCTCCTAATTCTTCTTTTAAACTTACTTTATCTCCCTTTTTTACATACAAATTGGAAAGGTTGTAATACGTGCTTATGAAGTTCCCATGTTTAATCTGAACACCTTTATTGCCTCCTGGTACTGCCAGAATAGCAATAACTTCCCCTTCAAAAACAGCACGTGCAGTAGCCCCTTCATCTGTAGCAATAATCACCCCATTGCTCTGATGTTTAATCCCGGGGTATACTGCATCTTTGTAGACACCAAAGCCCTGTTGCTTTATTCCTTTTTCAACAGGCCAGATAAGTTTTCCCTTGTTTGCAGAAAAGTTATTTGCAACCAATGTCGCTTCCGGTGTTAAAACAAACTTATTTGATGATCCCTTTTTCCCGGCCTTTTTATTAGAAGCTGCAATGGCACTTCGGATTAGCCGTTCAATTTGTTTTTCTATTTGACGTGCTTCCTGCTTTTTCTTCTTAATTGCAGAAGCATATTTACTTTCATTTTGCCTTATAGACTTTAAGAGTTCTTTTTGAGCTGTTATCTCAACTAGCAATTCACCTTTAGCCTTTAAATTCTCGGCTAGCAAAACCTCCTTTTCCTTTCTTTGGTTTGTTAAGTCATTATTTAATTGAGTAAGTTCCTCTGTTTTCCTGACAATATCCTCTCCCTGTTTTTTTCTAAACTCAGTATATTGTTTCAGGTATTGTAATCTTTTAAATGCCTGATAAAAGTTTTCTGAAGATAAGAGAAACATCAGCCTGCTTTGTTGGGACCTATTCTGATATGATTTTTGGATCATTTTGGCATATTCTTCTTTCAAAGCCTCCAAATCTTCCCGAAGCTTAGATATATTTCGAATATTTGCATTTATTTGCCTGCTGAGAAGGTTAGCTTGTTGATTTGTAATACGGATCAATTGCTGTCTGACATTAATCTTCTGATCCAGTACTTCCATTTGATCGAGAACCGTTCCTTTTTGTTTTTTTTCAGCAAATAACAGCCTGTTTATGTTCTCTATATCTTTTAGCAGCTGCTCTCTCCTGGTTTCTAATGCCTTTTGTTCGTTGGTTTGCCCATATGCATTTGAACCCAGTACGGCTAAAATAATAAATAGTATATATGCAGAATATTGCCTTGCAATTCTCATTTTACTTCAAAACTATTTCTTCGAATCCTTTTGGTATTCTATAGGGAAAATTCAATGTTCTATTAAACTCAATATTCCTGAATTGTATGTCAATATTGGTAGTTTGATCAGTATCAATTGCTATAATCTGAATTTCTTCCGGTAGGATTTGGCTATTTTTTTCCTGGTACGATTTATAATAAATCTCTAAAAGTCTGCCTTTCCATGGCTGAGATAATTGCTGGGTAGCAATTTTAAAATTCTTTGGTTCAATTAAGAATAGCATTTTGAACAGGTCCCCCATATTCTTAGGCTTCAGTTCATAGTATTCGTCTGTGGCAAGGGAAATATATTTCTGTTCCCGCAAATCAAATAATGCTTCCCCCAGTATTAGATTCTGTATTTTGTTGAAATCTAATTCAGTTCCCAATAGCTTGCTCAAATAAGCAAAGTCTCCGTCAAAATACTCATTCTGAAGTTTATTATAAAAAGTAACCCTTTTAGGGGTAATTAATGCCTTTACAACGCCTAATGGAGCACTCATCCAAATTGCCTTATCCTTCTCAACTCTCAGGCTTACATTAAAACTTTGAACAGCTCCCCCATCATTATATGCCACTTTCATCCTACCGCTTATAGTTCTGAATTCTAATTGATTTTTATAATGATTTTTGATTATTGCCTTAGTGGTAAGTCTTTCATCTACTTTGCCTGTTGCAACGACCTTACTTGTTTTGCAAGAGAAGGAAAGCATTGCCAATAAGGCAATAATGATCCATCTATTCCATCTATAGGTATTGCATTTCATTAGATCAGGAGCCAGATTTGATTTTACTAAGATACATATTTGCCTTTGATGAGTTCCCTAAAAATGTATATGCATTGGCCAACTCTTTATATATACTATTTCCCAATTCGTTATCTTCTATAAGAAAATCGAGTGCAGTTTCCAATTCCCTTATTGCTTCTTTCTGTTTTCCACTTCTATTGAGGCCCATCCCCTTAGCAAAATAAAAATAGGGTTGAGACGGAAACTCTTCCAGTGCTTCCTCTGATTTAATAACTAAAGAAGGATAATCCTCATTGCTTATTAATTCGCCAATTTCTTTCTTATATCTCAAAAGTGGGGTCAGATCCGTATTTTGCTCTAATGGCGCTTGTTTTATATGATCAACTCTGTTCGCATTATCTATAGAATCTTTGATCTTCTGTGCAAGTGATTTTTTAAACGAAGAGTCTTTCATTCCTTTTAGAATATTTAAAGACTCCTGAAATTTCTTTTTTTGAAAGTAAATAACAGCAAGGTTTTCTGTCAGTTTATCATTATCAAGCGCAAGTTCATCTTTGATTGTCTCAATAGATCTCCCTTGTTTGTCCATTATCTCCACTAAAACATTTAAATACCAATAGTTCTCTGGTCTGGCATTTAAAGCCTCTATGCCGTATTGTTGCGCTAGTATGGGTTGCTTATTTGCTAAATAAGAATTAGCTAGTTCAAAGTCAACCACATTGCTTGTACTGTCCAACCTTTTACATTCAAGAAAGAGGTTAATAGCTTTATCGTAATTTTCTATCCCCTTTTGCTTCAATGCTTCAAAAAACGCTTCTTGAAATTCGTCTGTATAATCCTCTAAATATACTTCGGCGCTTTCTTCCTCCTGGGCATAGTTCAGTTGTGAGAAAATAAATATTCCCAAAAAATAAATAATATATTTAAGCCTAAAGTTCATATAATCAGACTACTTAAATCCTAACCACAAGATTATTCCTATTTTGTTCCGGTACTCCCAAAACCACCTTCTCCTCTGGCAGTTTCAGTTAAGCTTTCCGATTCAATCCATTCCGCTCTTTCATGTGCGGAGATAACTAATTGTGCAATGCGCTCACCGTTGACGATGGTAAATTCTTCATTGGATAAATTAACAAGAATCACGCCAATTTCTCCCCTGTAATCTGCATCCACAGTACCAGGGGCATTGAGCACTGTAATTCCTTTCTTAGCCGCTAAACCGCTTCGGGGTCTTACCTGTGCTTCATACCCGACAGGAATTTCCACAAATAGCCCTGTTTTAACCACTGCTCTTTCCAATGGATGTAATGTAATTGATTCGGATATATTAGCCCGAAGATCCATCCCCGCAGAAGCCGGGGTTTCATATTCCGGTATTGAGTGATCTGATTTATTGATGATTTTTACTTTCATATTATGTGCTATTATTTTGGCCTTTAACCCCTGCTAAAAATATTCTTTTAAGCGTTTCGCTTTCCATTTTATAGAGAATGATTAAAAATACTAAAAGCAAAGCACTGCCAATTATCAAATTTCTGTTAAAAACATAAAAAGAAAGGATGGCTAACAGGATGGACAATCCCAGATAAAAAGTTATTTTCCTAAAGTTATAAGGAATAGGGTAATATTTTCTGCCAAAAAAATAAGAGATGAGCATCATGCTTCCATAAGCCGCCAGAGTAGCATATGCAGAAGCATAATATCCCCATTCGGGAATAAAGAAATAGTTTATTCCGATTGTAATTAACGCCCCTACTATAGAAATATAGGCCCCGAACCTCGTCCTGTCAGTAACTTTGTACCAAACTGAAAGGTTGTGGTAAATTCCGAGGCAAAAGCTCGCTAAAACTATCACCGGCACTATTGGCATAGCCTCCCAATATGCCTCGTCTCTAATAAAAATGACTTTTAAGACATCTGCAAATACTACAACTGCCAATAAAATAACGCTTCCCAATACAACAAAATAATTGGTAATCTGGGCATAAGCACGTTGCGGATATTTCGAAGAGGAGTGACTAAAGAAAAAAGGTTCTATCCCAAGGCGAAAGGCAGTGGCAAAAAGTGTCATGAAAAGTGCCAGTTTGTAACATGCAGAATACTTACCCATTTCACTTTTAGCAATATCTTGTGGCAATAATTCGGCAAGTAATATTCTATCAAAGACTTCATTTATTGTAAAAGCTATTCCAGCAATCATTACCGGCAGACCATACTTTATCATCTTAAGCCATAAAGCCTTGTCAAAAGAATAGGTTCTTTTTAGATACAAACCGCCCATCATTATAAGAGTAAGGCCACTGGCGATCAAATTTGATATGAAAATATAGGATATTTCAAAATCTGCAATATATATGGCGTTTAACAAACTTTCCGGATTCGCGTCTGCAAGGCCGGGCAGTAAAAGCAGGAAAAATATATTCAACCCTAAATTTACAGCAACATTCACCGTTTTAACCATGGCGTAGCGTATGGGCCTTTCATTTGCACGCAACCACGCAAAAGGAATAATTGCAAGTGCATCTAAGGCAAGAATAAAAATTACATACTTAATATAACGGTGTTCAATATTTAACAATTCAGTCAGTTGATATTGAAACAGCAGTGCAAAGAGCGTAAACAAGACGGTGCTAACCGCTAAAGAAATTAATGAGGTCGTAACTACTTTGTTTTTGTCATCTTCCCCGTTGAAGAACCTGAAAAAACCAGTTTCCATGCCATAAGCCAGAATTACGTTAAAGATTGCAAACCAGGAAAAAATCAATGTAACCTCTCCATATGATCCCGGTGGCATAACCTTTGTGTAAATAGGGACCAAAATAAAGGACAGCATACGGGGTAAAACAGTAGCTAAACCATAAATGAATGTTTGCTTAAAAAGTTTTTTAAATAAACTCAAAGGCTAAAGATTTGGGCTTAAAATTAGGTATTTAAACCCATGGAACAAAGTCTGTTATTTTATGTTCACTTGTATATTAGCGAAGGTTTTGTCTTTATCCCTGTGATTTTGAAATAGGTTATTTTGCTTTCTTGAGGATCTGCAGTGATATTTTTATAACTAATTACCGCTTCATCCTTTTTCAATTCAAATGGAAAATCTTTATTTTTTTTACTTATGGATCCCGGAGGTTGATTTCCTACTTCCATTTTAGGATCTGCATGCATTATAATATCTGGTTTTTTATCCTCATCAGAATCCCTGTGATTGCAGATAATGCGAAGGTTTTCTCCTTGTTCTTCCAGTTCCGCTTTCAATACATGCCCCCTGAAAAAGACTTCGACAAATTCAATTTCATTACCAGCCTCCAGATCAACAGGGAATTGTAAAATAAAACCTGTACCGCTTTCTTCCCTGCCTCCTGCATATTGTTGATATGATGGATTATATATGCTGAAAGGTGGTGCTGTTGTAAATTTCTTTTGGGAGGAGCATCCGAAAAGACTAAAAATAGTAACTATTAGTATTGATGCATTTTTCATAATTCTCTTCTATTTATGCTTTCGTAAAGATATAAAACCAAATTCGGTGCCAAACAAGTCAGCTACGCCAAAATGAAATTTTTACAAAATAAAAAATCCCGCCTAAAGCGGGACTTTGTTGCAATACCTGTCTTCTGGTATAATTTAATTATTTAAAGCCTCAGCTCCACCAACTATTTCAAGAATTTCATTGGTAATCGCTGCCTGGCGAGCCTGATTATATGTTAGTTTTAGCTGATCTCTCAATTCAGTGGCATTATCAGTAGCCTTATGCATAGCAGTCATCCTGGCACCATGCTCACTTGCAAATGAGTCCCTTATTGCCTTAAATAATTGCGTTTTTAACGACTTAGGAATAAGTTGTTCAACAATTGCTGCTTTTTCGGGTTCAAATATATAGTCGGCAGTTGTATTTGAACTCTGCTCCATAGGCACAATTGGCAGAAATTGTTCTGTAGTTACTATTTGCGTAGCTGCATTTTTGAATTTATTATATACCAATTCAATTTTGTCATAGGAACCATCAGTATATAATTGCATTAATTCTTCCGCTATATCTGCTGCATTATTAAAACTCAGTGCATCATAGATTTGGCTGTGGTCAGAAATAACATTATGTTTTTTCCCAATAAGGTCCTGTGCTTTCTTTCCTATTGATATAAAATCTACTTGCTTTCCATCGTAATGGTCTTTCTGCATTGAAAGGCAGTGCTTAATTATATTGGAATTAAATGCCCCGCATAGTCCCCTATTAGAAGTAATGGCTACAATCAGGACGTTTTTGACTTCCCGGTTGTCTGTATATTTACTCCCTGTTTCACCATCTATACTTCCACTGAAATTTTGCAACAATTCTGAAAGTTTATTGGCATAAGGACGCATTGCAGTAATAGCATCCTGGGCTTTTTTTAGCTTGGCAGCAGATACCATTTTCATGGCACTTGTAATCTGCATGGTAGAGGATACCGATACTATTCTATTTCGTATTTCCTTTAAATTTGCCATTTTTTAAATTGTGAATTCAGGGATTAGCCTTGATATTTCCCAGCAAGATCTTGACATACAGAAGTTAAGGTATCCATGACCTCTTCCGTTAATTTCCCTGCTTTCAAGGTGTCTAGTACGTCTCTGTGCTTAGCATTTAAAAATTCCAAAAAGTCCTTTTCAAATTCCTTTACCTTATCTACCGGGACATCTCTTAATAAATTTTTAGATCCTGCATAAATAATAGCTATCTGATCTTCAACTGTAAATGGGTCTGCCTGCGCCTGCTTTAAAATTTCCACATTGCGCCTACCCTTTTCAATTACATTCAAAGTAGCAGCATCCAGGTCAGATCCAAATTTAGAAAATGCCTCTAATTCCCGGAATTGCGCCTGATCTAGTTTTAACGTTCCCGCTACTTTCTTCATTGACTTAATCTGAGCATTACCTCCAACACGAGACACTGATATCCCCACATTAATCGCCGGGCGTACACCCTGATTAAATAAATCCTGTTCAAGAAATATTTGCCCGTCCGTAATGGAAATAACGTTGGTAGGGATATAAGCAGATACATCACCTGCCTGGGTTTCAATAATTGGTAAGGCAGTTAATGATCCGCCACCCTTAACCATAGGTTTTAAAACGTCTGGTAAATCATTCATGTTCTGTGCAATAGAATCATCATCTATGACTTTGGCTGCGCGCTCCAATAACCTTGAATGCAAATAGAAAACATCCCCCGGATAAGCTTCACGTCCAGGAGGTCTTCTTAATAAAAGTGATACTTCACGATATGCCACCGCCTGTTTAGAAAGATCATCATAAATAATTAATGCCGGACGACCTGTATCTCTAAAATATTCGCCGATAGCTGCACCTGCAAAAGGTGCATAAACCTGCATTGGTGCAGGTTCAGAAGCATTTGCTGCAACAATTGTTGTATAAGCTAACGCGCCCTTATCTTCCAATGTTTTTGCAATTGCAGCAACCGTAGAGGCTTTTTGCCCAATGGCTACATATATGCAATAGACAGGTTCTCCTGCATCATAAAACTCTTTCTGGTTTATAATAGTATCTATACAAACTGTTGTTTTACCTGTCTGACGGTCACCAATAACCAATTCGCGCTGACCTCTTCCTACAGGTATCATAGCGTCTACAGCTTTAACACCAGTCTGCAATGGTTCATATACCGGTTGACGGAAAATTACTCCAGGAGCCTTACGCTCTAAGGGCATTTCATACAGGTCTCCGGAAATGGCTCCCTTTCCATCTATTGGATTACCAAGTGTGTCTACAACCCGTCCCATAATTCCTTCACCTACCATAATTGAAGCAATACGTTGCGTGCGTTTTACAGTAGCACCTTCTTTAATTTCCCTTGATGGTGCAAGCAATACAACTCCAACATTATCTTCTTCAAGATTCAGAACAATACCTTCCAAACCACCTTCAAATTCAACTAGTTCACCATATTCAGCATTAGAAAGGCCATAAACCCTGGCTATCCCATCACCTACTTGTAATACGGTTCCTATCTCATCTAATGAAGCTTTAGCTTCAAATCCAGATAATTGTTTTTTTAAGATTGCAGATACTTCTGCGGCTTTTACTCCTGCCATTTTTTTCAGATCTAAGATGATTAAAAGGAAATCACTCCTTTTACATTCGTAATTTCTATTTAAATACTATTTGTAAATTCTCTTTTTATACTATTCAATTTATTGGAAATACTGGCATTGTATTGCAAATCCCCAATTCTTAATATAAAACCACCTATTATGCTTTCATCAATTTGATTTTCCAAAGTGACTTTATTCGTAGTTATTTTCTCAATTTGAGAAAGTATCTTCTTCTCCAAAGCTGGGGTTAAAGGAACTGCTGTAGTAACCATGGCCAGCTTTTCTCCTTTTAAATCCTCATTGAGTGCTATATATTTCGCAGCCACATCAGTTAACAGGTCGATCCTTTTTTTAGAGACAAGTAATGCAAAGAGTTCCTTGGTGATCTTGTTGAAATTCTTAAAAACTGCTAGCAAGACCTGCTTCTTTGATGAACCTTCAAGAATAGGGCTTACAATCATTTCCTTTAATTCATCGCTATCAGAAATAGTTTGAACAATTGACCGCATATCACTTTCAATAGCATCAGTAGCTTTTTGCTCTATTGCAAGATTTAAAGTCGCTTTAGCGTAACGTAAGGCTGCTCTTGATTCGTTCATTTATCTAATTCAGTTTAATATCACCCAGCATGTCATCTACCAATTTCAACTGCTTTTCTTTATTGGACAGCTGCTCTTTGATTACTTTTTCAGCAATCTCAACAGAGAGTTCAGCTACCTGATTCTTTATGTCTGCTACGGCTGCCTTTTTCTCACTTTCAATAGTGGCTTTCGCTTGCTTTATTAATTTATCGCCTTCAGCCTGAGCTAGCTCCTTAGCATCCGTGACAATTTTCTCCTTTATTTCCCTTGCTTCTTTTAAAAGACTTTCGCGTTCTGCCCGGGCTTCCTTTAATAATTTCTCATTATCTGCAGTTACATTCTGCATTTCCTTTTTGGCTTCTTCAGCAGCAGCCAATGCATCTTTAATTCCTTCTTCACGGTCATTTATTGCATTCAGGATAGGCTTCCATGCATATTTCCACAATAAAAAAACCAATGCCAAAAACAATAAGGTTTGCCAAAAGAATATAAACCAATGGTAGTAACCAACCGTTACTACCATTGGTTATTTTTCTAGTTTTCTGCAGTTGCAAAAAGTGCAGCAAAACCAATACCTTCAATAAGCGCCGCTACAATAAGCATCGCTGTTTGAATTTTTCCGTAAGCTTCAGGTTGACGTGCAATCGCTTCCATAGCCTGGCCACCGATTCTACCGATACCCACTCCTACACCGATTACAATTAATCCTGCTCCTACAATTCTTGGAATTGTCATAGTATATATAATTAAAAATTAAACATTCAAATTAATGTGCTTCTGCATGCTCGTGCTCCTCAGAAGCAAAACCAAAATACAATGCGGACAGCATTGTAAAAATATAAGCCTGTAATACGGCTACCAATATTTCTATTAAAGAAATGGCAAATGCAAGTCCAAATGATAAAGAACTTCCAATCCAATTTTTAAATAAGAACATTAGTCCAATTAAACTCATAATCACAATATGTCCTGCCTGCATATTGGCATACAGACGGATCAACAATGAAAATGGTTTTATAAATATTCCTAATACTTCAATAGGAATTAAAATTACATAAAGGGGAATTTTTGCATACCATGGCATTGAGCTCCCTAATGGATCAAATAAATGCTTCCAATAGGTTTTGGTTCCGGTAAAGTTGGTAATCAAAAAAGTCAGAATTGCCAGTGCTGTTGTTATTGCAATATTACCTGTTACATTGACCCCTAGTGGTGTTAATCCAAACATATTCAGAAACCATATAAAAAAGAAAATGGTAAGCAGAAAAGGCATATATTTCTGATGCTTTTTTTCTCCTATTGTAGCGATTGCAATATCGTCTCTTATGTATATTATTATCGGTTCAAAAAATCGTCCAACTCCTTTTGCAATTCCTCCATTCCTAGAATAGGATTTTGCTAAGCCTCTGAATAAGAGGAACATTAAAAACCCCGTGATTAGTATCATCATTACACTTTTGGTAATGGAAAAATCCAAAGGTTTTATATTGGTTGCATGGTGGTCAGGATCATAATTAATGGTTCCGGACGCATCGGTTTTATAGATTTTACCGTGGTATAATTTGTAATGATTATTGCCTGAGGCAACCACCTCTTCACCGTGATGAAATTTGGAAGAGGAAAAAACCACTAAACCATTATCCCAAAGAATAACAGGTAATGGAAATCCTACATGATGCGTAACCTCATCATCGTCTGTATAAGAAAACAGTGAAAAGTCATGAGAATCCTTTAAGTGGTGTTGGATGTATTCGTCTATTTCTGTTTTTAGGTCGGTTTTGGTTTCATCGCTGTTCATCTCCGACTCATTCGCGAAAATTGTTACACTGAAGAAAATTGTGAAAACCAGTAAGAAATTTACCAAAAGAGGATTTCGCATATCACTTATAAAAATGGGTCTCTAAAAATCCGTGCAAATGTAAGCTATTCTCTTAAAAAGAAAAAAGCATTTAGAGTTTTATTTTCCCCTGAAAATCAGTGATGCCGATTCTATTGCTAATCCATTTCCCGCAATAGTTTTATTAGTGCGAAGGTCTCTACGAGCAGACAGGTAAAATACGGTACAAAAAATATAAAAAATTCGACTTTGGTGAGTTTGCCATCCAACATAAAAATTGGATCAAAAATCAGGAAGTAGATTACGAATTTTAAAGTACTTCCGAACATAAATAAAAACCCAAGATTCTTGTTTTTCTTTTCCGAAAAATAGAGTAGAACGGAGTATATTCCTAAAGCCATTGCCAAGTTTATAACATAACCAAGGAGTACTAATGTAAAATCGAAATCCAGGTTGCGAGCGAATAAAAACCCAGTGTGAAGCAGGCCAATAATCAAAATTGCACCAAGCAATTGGCTCGTGAAGATGATAATTTTTTTATTCAAATCAGGAGTTTAATTTTTTGGTTTGCTGTATTACCAAATACATGGAAATGGCTACAGCAAATAAAGTAAGAATTATGGTATAGGTGTTCTTATCGTTCAGATATTTCATATCGAGCCATTGACCTAATCTGGCTCCTAAGTATATAATCACCCCCATTTGAACAGCTATTCCGGTAAGACTTAGCCAGTATTTAGCTTGTTTTTTCCCTTTGGACATTTTTATTGAGATTTCTGCGCTAATATAAAAATACCAAAATTGGAATTGACCTAATTATTAGGTTCTTACGATTATGGGCAATTACTGAATTCCAAAAGTTAGAATGGGTTCTGTTTAAACCCAATACATTCAGGCTGGAACTAATTCAGATAATTAAATAACGATGCGATCAGGAAACTTTAGCCGGTTCACTTTTACTTCCAGACCCACTGGCAACCCCAGACTTATAACTACCTGAACCAGTATTCGTGGAGCTAGTTTCTGTTGACGTCTTAATTGGTTGATTTGAGCTTATCCCCGCTTTACCTTTCATTGTACATGACGCATTAAATGTTGCACCAGGTTCAACAGCCAGTTTAGCAACCGTTACAGTACCTTCGATAACGGCAGATGCTTTTAACGCTAATAAATTTGATACTTGAAGCTCTCCGTTAAAACTTCCTTCAATATCGGCATTAACACATTCTACTTTGCCATGAATATAGCCATCTTTGCCAATTACTACCTTTCCGGAAGTTTTTACATTTCCATCCAGTTTACCGTCTATCCTAAAATCAGCTTCGGATATTATATCGCCTTTAATTTTGGTGTTCTTTTCAATTCTGTTGGGTTGTCCGCCTATTTCGTTCATAGTTCTAGGTTTTTTGTTATCAGAAAACATTTTGTTTATGGTTTTGGGGTTAACACTTGATTTAAATATTCTTTTAAGTTTTTATGTACTTGAATGATTTTATAGTTGGAAGATAAAATTACGAAATTCTCTTTAGCAATTCTGTAATCCTTGTTTTTATTTAGTAGTTCTACATATCCCAAAGCATAGTCCTTAGATCTGAATCCATGAACAACAATAAATTCCGTCTCCAGATTATAAATATCCTTTGAAACCAGGTTGTTATACTTTAAATCTGTAATGGATTTCTCCAACAATGTTTTTAGTTCCAATGCCTTATCATCATGCTGTCTTTTAAATGGAAATATAACCTTCCAGTTGGCCGTTCCCTTTGAATCAATTTCCATGGAGAAATCCTTAGGTTCCAGTTTGGGCAATTGTTCGGCAATTATTTGTTGGGCCTTTTTGCCTTCCGGGTTATTGGGGTAGTTTAAGGCTACGTAATTGAGTGCTTCCTTGAAGTCATTATATCCCTGCAACCTTCCTATTGCATTAGCCTTTAACATCTCAAATTTTGGTACGATAGGGTCGCCGGTATACAAATTTATATTGGCTTCGGCGCCGGTTATAACTTTTAAATATTCCTGATTTTCATATAGTTTATAGAGTTGAGCATACTTGGCGTCAGGGCTATCTGCTGAGCCTGTTAAAACTGCTTGTGGATTTACCAAAATTTCGGCATACCTTGAATCGGGATAGCTCTGGATAATATTTTGCTTCATATTAACGGCGAGCGGACTACCGGAATCCTCGTATATTTTGTACAAATTATACATTGATGGAAGTATCAGGCGTTCCTCCGGATCTGATTCCAATACTTTCTCCAATTTTCCTGCAGCCAAAAGATTCTCATTAAATTTCTCTTTATAAATTAGTCCAAGCTGGTAGTTTGCAAAATTTCTTTCAGTCTTAAGACTGTCAATAATTGAAACATCTGTTGGTATCTGATCCAAATAATATTCTACTGAATATTTCTGCTCTTCTGTTATTTCTCCCTCTGAACCATTAGCCCCATCAGCAATAAGAGCAGCTCCGGCACCTTCTACTAACCTGGATGTGTTTTTATTACTCCAACGCCAGTCATCCTCCAATACCCTTTCTCCCCATCTGGTTTTAAAGTCGTTTTTACCATATCCAAGGCTTGTGATATTGTAAAAGTAAAATTTGCCTTTGTTTTGTTTTCCTCCCTTAGTCTCTGCAAAAGCAGCAAAGCCGGCATTAGCGCGATTTTCCTTTTTTTGTGCTTCTTCTTCCTCGGCTAACTTCAATTGGGCAATATAATCTTCAAAAAATGCCAGTTGTTCAATTTTTGGAAGGTTAAATAGCGTTATTACACTATCTGCATATTGAACAACATTTTCGTATTTAATAACATCTTCCAGATTATCTAATTTCTTTTTAATAGTTCTGAATTTCTTGGTATTCTCTGGCAAGTTTGTTAACACGCTGTCATAATAACTCCCGGCTGTTTTATATTCATTCTCATCAAAATTATATTCTGCCAGATTTTCATAGTTGACAGCATTCAACTGGGGTGAATTTTGTGTTGCTCTCAAAGAATAATTATAATATACAATTCCCAGACTGTCTGACCCTGTAGCCATATAATATTCCGCCTTCTGATTGTATATCTTATCCAAAAATGGCCTGTTCTCTCTATTCTCTTCGAGATCAACCAGTTCTTCCAGCATCTCTTCCTTATTTTCCTCCGTTATTTCAGTATTTTGAATTTGATGTAAATGAGCATTTATCATGTACACCCTTGGAGATTTTCTGTTTAACTCAATGATTTTTCCAAATGCATAATTTGCACTATCTCTATACCCCAACTCATTAAACAATTGGCCAATGATAAAATAATACCTGCCTTTCTCAGGAAACTTTTTTGTATAAGCCGAAGCTATCTTTAGTTGTTGAATAGCTGTGTCGGGCGCTTTAAGATTTATATATGCCTGTGCCATCATTGCATGAGTGTCTGCGTACTCCTGATCACTAAGTTGTTCGTATTTCAAAAGGCGCTTTAAATTTTTTAGTGCCAGCTCCTCGTTATTCAACCTAATATTAGTTTTTTCTCTCCAGATGGTAGCTTCGTTTAACTTATCACTTTGGGTATATTTCCTTAAAACATAATTAAATGCTTCAATAGCCGGTATATAGCGCTGGTCAAAGTATCTCGCTTTGCCCAAAAGGATAAAGGCTTCATCTGTCTGAGGATTGCGCTCTTCATCTTTTATGTCCATACTGTGCTTTTGAATAGCCTTGGTTGCTTTTTCCTCAGCGATAACAAAATTTGGATTGTTGTTTTCAGAATCGAGTTTTATTTCATCCTTAACCTGTAACCTCTCAACTGGTAATACTTCCCAATAATTATCCAGATATGACATATTGAGTGCCTCTCTCCCTTCCTCAAATGCAATATTACCATTGTACAATACATTGTACTTGGTATTTACCGCATGCCAATTGCGATTTACAAAAGTGTCTTTCTTGGTAGAACAAGCGTTAAAAAGTATGCCCCCAAGAACACCAGCCAGAATAAATTTTATACGTAGCTTCAAAATTGTTGGTATTCTTATGTAAACTTAACTGCAAAACACTAAGATTATTATCTCATAGCACTTGAAAATGGGGGATAAATGCAGATCCGGGTCTAAAATTTTGCACAACACTAATATTTGTGCAAAAATTAACTCTGATAGAAAAGAAAAAATTAATGAATTATGTTAGGATAATATCAGGTGCTAAAAAATAACTCAAGTTCTTTCAAGGTTTCGGTTGAAGTCTGAATATCCTTTACAATTTCACCATTATTCAATACCACAATCCGTTCGCATACTTCCGTTACATGAATAAGATCATGACTTGAAACTAGCACAGTTACTTCCCTGTCTTCTCCCAGTTCTTTTATAATTGATTTGAGCCTTATTTGAGTGGTAGGATCTAAATTGGCAAAAGGTTCGTCAAGAATAATAACCTGTGGTTCTCCTATAAATGATGCTACTATCCCTACTTTTTTTTGATTCCCTTTTGATAAATCTCGTAAATACTTCTTTTGTCCTAAAATCTCCCCATGAAAAAAATCTTCAAAGCCGACCAAAAGCTCATTGACGTCTGTTTTAGATTTTCCTCTTAATTCGCCAATAAAATAGAAATACTCTTCAGGCGTAAGATATCCAATCAAAAAAGTTTCATCTATAAACGCGGAAGTAAATGGTTTCCATGCTTCACTTATATTTACCTGTATATCATTATTGATTACCTTACCCGTTGTTGGTTGAATCAGGTCTAACAGCAAACTGAAAAAAGTAGTTTTCCCTGCACCGTTATTACCAACCAGACCAAAGCTCTGGCCTTTGGGTATATCAAGGCTTTCAATATTTAATACGGTCTGATCTCCGTAAACTTTGGTGAGATTTTGTGAGTGAATCATTTCAAATTTAATTTATCAGGCTTTCTGTTTATAAGCCAAAAGAGTTTTATATTTTTCTTTCTTATATATGTTTTCAATCTTTCTGAATACCAAATTTTTAAAAGCAAAGCCCAATATACCGGTAAGGGCAACAAAAATGTATCCGGCCGTTGGATTAATAAGGTAATGGCCTAACCCATAAATTGCGATAGGTAATAACAATTTTGGCAATGTCAGAAGAAGTGTTTTCACATTGAACGCCTGCTTATCCCCGAAAGCTTTCTTGTTAGAAGTTAAATCGATCGGCGTTTTAATATAGGCCCCTCCCCATAATACCAGATAAGAATTGACCCCAATATTATAAATTGCCCCGACGATTACCGCCAAATAAGCATCCAAGCCAAAATACAGATAGAATACAGATAGGATTGTACTAATTATTGTCGCTATTATTATCAGATACCATTTAGAAGAAAGATATTCCCTGTATTGTATATTCTGACTCATCATAAGAGGATAATAAGAACTATCCCAGCTTGGTACAAACTGACCGAAACTAAATAAGAAACCTCCGGAAACGAAGATGCCTGCGAAAATTTTCCAAACAGGGTTGTCATAAGCTTCAATACTATTAGTAAAAAACAATAGCCCATAGAAAAGGAAAATAAAACTCATTATTACCGTAGTTTTAGATCGTTTATTCCTCCTTATTAGCTTGATGTCGTTTTTAAGAAACGTTCCTAAGTTTCCAAACCGATTTAACCAGGTATAATCTTCAGTTTTGGCAATATCATGTTTTGTAGCTAAACCGGCATCCAGATACATATTCTTTTTAAAATAGTTAAAAGCTCCCAAATAAAGCCCGATTAAGGCCCCCCAGGAAATTAAAGAAGTCCAGGGTATATCGTAAAAGAAATTAAAAATGGGAGAAGTGTATAGTGTAATGTCGAACCATTCATAATACTGGCAAACAGCCAATATTGATAAAATCGCGACTAAGGGATAAAAAACACTGTCTTTATTATTCATCATGATGTTGATGAAATTATTACAATAAAATAAGGCCATGATTCCTAAATGCCAGCCAACGACTCCTGCAGGATTGTATCCTTCAATGATAAGAACTATGGAAAATGGCAAAAAGAAAAAAGCATGAGTCCAATTAAAGAAAGAAAATACAGTCTTCCCAAGGGAATAGGAAACTACCTGACTTTTCTTAAATGGCAAATAAAGTAACGGTTTGATGTTCAAAATTGGCATTTTTTGAAGCATATAACGGATATAGACATCCATTACCAGATAATAAATGATGTATTTATTGACAAACTTCAATGGATCTCCCAGCCCATTTTTCTCAATAATAAAATAAGACCCAACCCCTAATGCCAGAAATACGACAATAAAATACAGCGCCCCAAAAATCATCAGGATCTTAAAAGCCAGGTTTGTTTTAAAAGAAGCTGCCCTGAAAAATGACTTCCATTGCAGCTTAAAAAAGTGTTTGAACATCAAGGCTGGTATTTTTCGTCCAGAAAGTTAGTCCCTCAAATTTATCTTTTGTTACAAAGAGAAGTTAATTTCTCATAATTAATCCAAAGCAATCCTTAATTTTGCACAAATTTTTTACTATGAGTGATTTTTATTCCCTTACAATAGACAAAATATCCCGATTAACCCCAAACTCAGTTGCTTTGAGTTTCGCTATTCCCAAAGAACTGGAAAACATATTTGTCTTTGAGGCCGGTCAGTATATAACAATTAAACACAAAATAAATGGAGAGGAAGTCAGGCGGGCCTATTCCATTTCCTCAAGTCCGGAAGACAAACATATTACAATAGGTATCAAAAAAGTGCCGGAAGGCCGCTTTTCAGTGTATGCGAATACTTCACTCAACGAAGGAGACCAATTATTGGTAATGCCGCCAGAAGGGCGGTTTATTTATAAAAACTCTCCAGAACAGGAAAATATATGTGCTTTTGCAGCCGGTAGTGGCATTACACCTATTATGAGCATAGCCAGAACTGTTTTGAAAAGCCACCCACAAAATACATTTGTATTGGTCTTTGGAAATCAAAATAAATCTGAAGCGATGTTCCTAGATGAAATTTTAGAGCTCAAAAGTGACTATAAAGACCGGTTTACAGTTCAGTTTGTTTATAGTAGAGCCAGGGAAGACGATTCATTGTTTGGAAGAATTGATGCTTCTGTGATAAATTTTGTTCTTAAAAATAAATTTAAAGAAAGAAGATTTAAAACATTCTACTTATGTGGGCCTGAGGACATGATAAATCTTACACGAGACACATTAAAAGTAAATGGAATAGCTGAGGATGTTATTTATTTTGAACTTTTTACTACAACGGAAAATGATACTGCCGAAACTATATCACCTGAAGGTAAAACAACAGTAGAAGTGTTGTTAGACGATGAAGAATACTCCTTTAGTATGGATAAGAGTTCTACGATCTTAGATGCTGTCCTTGATGAAGATCTCGATGCCCCGTATTCTTGTCAGGGAGGGGTTTGCAGTACATGCATTGCAAGAATTACTGAAGGTAAAGCGAAAATGGATAAAAACCAGATTCTTACTGATAGCGAAATTGCAGAAGGACTTGTCCTCACTTGTCAGGCTCATCCGTTAACGGCAACGATAAAAGTAGACTATGACGATGTATAATAGTTGTAGTTGATTGCATTTTTTAGTTTAAAATTATATTGGATAACCCAGTATTTTAGAAACTAAGTGGTTTGTAGGTATTGTTTATATACAATAGTTGCTCTAAAAAAATGCATTTAATCCGGAAGATTGGGCAAAAAAACCATTATAACAATTTATATCCGAAATTTTTACCGCACCGTTTTAAACTAAGCAGTTTGTTTGGTTCATTTTGGGTTACCGGGTAATTTAAAACAATCTTCGTGAGTTACTTTACCCATAAAAACACCTAATTAGGCATTAACTGCTTAAAAATCCATGTAGGAAATCAATAAAACATAATTAATGATCCTGCTTTTTTAATTTTTTAGGCAAATCTAAGGTCCATAAACCTTAAAAAAGTCAATAAAATACCATTCGTCGATGTTTTTTTCCGACCAAGTGGTCGGTAAAAAATCAGGTTGGATATGCCGTTTATCGGGAATTCATCACTTTAACGAATTTTTAAAGTCGTACATCCTTTAATATTCACCTTCCTGGGGTTTCAAGGGTTCTTTGTTTATAGACCCGATGGTCTGTTTAACCCTAAAACCCAAATCTAATGGATAAGAATTTAAAACGCATGGCTACCATGCACCGGATGCAAGTTACTGGATTAGAATTGTTCTATAAGAATGGCTATTATAATACCAGTATAGATGATATTTTAAAATCACTTTCTCTTTCAAAGGGAGCTTTTTACTATCATTTTCAGTCAAAAGAAGATTTTTTTGTAAGTATTGTTCAAAACTTAATTGTTCGTAAAGTATACAGTATGCTTATTGAACCAATAGAGGGCAAGGAAAACCCCTTTCGTGTGATTGAAAAATGTTTTGAAGATGCTTTGGAAACAGCTGAACATAATGAAATGGACTATGGTTTTATCCTTAGCAACTTTATTTCAGAGTTCAACAGGAGAAATACTGTCATCTCTAATTATTTAATGGATATTTATAAGGTGTGGGAGGTAAATTTAGTCTCAATCCTTCAAAAAGGAAAGTCCGATGGCTATGTAGACAGGCACGTAGACAGTGAAGGAGTTGCTACATATTTAATTAGCTCATACATGGGAGTAAGAACCCTAATGGTACAAGGTAACTGTAGAAACTTACGTTATAAGTACATGCAACAATTAAGGCATTATTTCAGTTCTTTAGCCACAAAAGAAATTGCATAAACTAAATTACTTTATCTCTACAAGCGAAGTTATTTTGGATAGAACAGTTTCCGGTAAAATGGTAGACATCACATTTTCATAGCCCCTGGGAGTTTTATTTCCATAGATTGAAGTTGGAATAAAAGGAAACTTGTTCCTGTCTGAGAGAAGACTGTTATCAGAAGCCTGATTGAATGGTGAAAATCCTGCATAAGGATGCGTAACACCCCATAGGGTAATAGTAGGTATGTTGAACATTGCTGCCAAATGGCCATTGCCACTATCCATTGAAAGCATAAGATCCAGGTTGGATATTAGTGCCAATTGGTCTTCGAAGGACAAGATGTCAATAGTATTTATACAGTTTTTGTATAGATCAGACCATTGTTCTGCCTGTTTCTTTTGATGATCCCCGCCACCAAAAAGAATTATTTTATACTTATTGGTATTATTTAGGGAAATAATAACTTTCTCCATAAGGTCTAGGGGGTACATTTTCCCCGTGTAAGTGGCGAATGGGGCTATTCCTATCCATTTTAGGTTATCAGGCCTGATTAGCTGTTGTACTTTTTCCGGCAATACTCTTTTTGACAACACTCGAGCATTTTGAAGCTGTACAGGGAATCCCAGTTGATTAAAAACATCGGCATAACGCTGAAAAGTAGTTTTTAAAGGCTTGAAAACCTTGTTTTTTGTGGCAGTCAGCGCTTTTTTCTCTGTTCTACCTTTATCAATCTGTATAAATGGAACATTATTTATTACAAAAAACCTCCTTAAAACAGAACTTCTCAAGACATTGTGAAGATCGGCTACAGCATCAATGCCCATTGTTTTCAATTCTTTAAATAATTTCCACAATCCAAAGATACCCTTGTGTTTACCATTAACATCTGCTTCGTAAACATGAACATTTGCCAAGTAGTTAAACATTGGGCCATAAATGGCTCTTGTAAGAACAGTAATCTGCAGATTGGGGTGTTGTGTTGTAAGTGCACTCAAAACAGGAACTGTCATAGCCACATCGCCCATGGCAGACAAACGAATAACTAAAAGGTGTTTGATTTTATTTTTGCCCACGCAAAACCGGATTTAACTCCTCATCATTGTACATCTTCATTTGCTTGTATGTCTTCATAAAAATAGCTCCTTGTTCAATATCGGTAAGTAACTGATCTATTGCAGAAGATAAGTCCTCTTTTTGCTCAAGAAGCACCTTTAATTTTACACCACATTTCTTAATGTGTTCGGGCGACGCATCCTTGCGTGCAGTTTCTTCATGCATATGATAGATTTTTAATGCCAAAATGGAAAGGCGATCAATGGCCCAAGCCGGAGTCTCGGTATTTATCCTGGCATTTGGAAGTGTTTGTACCGCTTGGTATTTATTTAGAAAATAGCTATCAATATATTCTACTAAATCTGTTCTATCCTGATTGCTGGCGTCTATTTTTCGCTTTAACTCTAAAGCCTTTTCCGGATCTATCTCAGGATCTCTTATAATATCTTCATAATGCCATTGAACAGTATCAATCCAATTTTTTCTATACAAAAGATGATTAATACTATCTTTTGGATATGGATTATTGAATGGTTGATTAACATCATCTTTTATATGATACTTAACAATACTTTCTTCAAATATCCCAAAAGCTAAATTGCTGAACATAGTGGCTTAATTTTAATGTAAATATACCCTTTATTTCACAATCATTTCTGTAATCAAAATTAGAAATGGGGCAATTAAAGATACCATTAAAACGATTTCTTTGAGTGTTGTTCTTTTAATCAATTCCACGTATTTAGCCAGAAATATTGCTCCCGGACAGAAGGTAATTAAGACAGGATAAATATCATCAGAGGTTTTTAAAAAGGTAATGGTAAAACCAAGGACAAGTGAAATAGCAATAAGACGCATGGTAATTATTTTGCCCATGCCTAATTTACTCATTTTAATAAATACCAGCGTAGCACCAATAAATGTTATTATGCCATAAACTGCAAGTTTTGTACTATCCATCCAGTATCCCACAACATCAAACTTCAGGGACAATTGGTAATGGCTGCTTAAAAAAGCAAGATTATCCGTAATAAGTAAAAAACAGTATAGAATTATGCCTATGGTAAAAATCCCTGCCAAAGGAACCAACCAATTTTTTATATTCTTGGGTTCATAGAAATATATAGCAATCCCAACCAAAATGAGGTATAATATGGCCCAATCGTAAAAAAGGCTTGCAATCAGAGTCCATATTGTAGCATCAAATACTTTGAGTTTAATATTCTTTAAAGATTTTAAACTAATAAGTCTCCTTAATGCCAGTAAAAGGAAGAAATTGCAAAAAACGGCATTATCATCCAGCAAGACTTCAGGAAAAATAACAATTAACAGGGTAAAATAGAGTATGGCAAATGAATTTGTGGCTGTAATCTGATTTCGTTTTACAATAAAATCAACTGCAAAAACACTAAATAATAAAATCCCCAGGACCACAAATTTAACTACCAGCTTTTCCGGCTCATAGTAGTTATCATTGAGTACAAAATTGACAAACCAATAGAATACAAATAAAAAACCTTGAAGAATTATAAAGTTTATTGGTTTTGTTTTTCCAAAAATGCCTGAAATCATCCCGGGTTTTTATATTTTTGCAATGTAAATATAACCAAGATGAGAGCATTTTTTGAGGGCATAGAGGATTTATTCGTGAACGGACTGTTCTGGCCTTATGATTTTTTTCGATTTATGTCTAACTGGTGGACCTCCAATATTGTAAACTGGCTCTTTGTAATTCTGGGAACCATAGCCATGGTTTACTGGCTAATGCAACTTAAAAAGTTTGATGATAGTGGAGAGGAAGATAAGGACATTACTGCACATTCCTACTTATAAATATACTTTTTCCTGTTTTTAGTAAAGTCTTATCAAGAGGGTAACCTTTATCCCTGTAGTCTAAAGATCAAAGCCAAGATCTTTCCTATAGTACATGTTATCAAAGTTTATTTTTTTAATGTTCTGATACGATTTGCTAAGTCCCTCCCTGAAATCACTTCCAAAGGAAGTAATAGCCATAACGCGGCCACCGTTAGTCAGGATTTTTCCATCTTTTAATTGTGTGCCTGCGTGATAAACAATAGAATCTTCCACATCCTCAATCCCATTTATTTCTATACCCTTTTTATAGGCTTGTGGATAACCCCCGGAGACAAGCATAACCGTGGTTGCAGTTCTTTCATCAATTTCCAGTTCAATTGAATTTAGTTCGCCTTTAGCCACTGCATCAAATAGTTCAATAAGATCGTTTTTAACTCTCGGAATTACTACCTCGGTTTCCGGGTCCCCTAATCGCACATTGTATTCTATAACAAATGGATCATCCCCCACTTTTATCAACCCAATAAAAATAAAACCTTTATAAGGCAGTTGGTCTTTGTGTAATCCTTCTATAGTAGGTTTTATTATACGTTCATGGACTTTGTCTAAGAATTCCTCGGTAACGAAAGGAACTGGTGATATTGCACCCATACCTCCTGTATTCAATCCTGTATCGCCTTCTCCAATACGCTTATAATCCTTTGCCATGGGTAATACCTTATAATCCTTGCCATCTGTGAGGACAAAACAACTAAGTTCTATTCCAGATAAAAACTCTTCAATTACAACAACTGAGCTGGCATTGCCAAACTTGGCATTTAAAAGCATGTCGCGTAGCTCTTTCTTAGCTTCATCCAGAGATTCAAGTATTAAAACCCCTTTACCTGCGGCAAGTCCATCGGCCTTTAGCACGTAAGGCGGCTTTATTGTGTCTAGAAATTGAAGTCCTTCTTCAATTTCATCTGAGGTAAAACTCTTATATGAAGCAGTAGGTATCTTATGCCTTATCATGAACTGCTTTGCAAATTCCTTACTCCCTTCCAGAGTAGCTGCCTTCTTTGCGGGCCCAATCACTGAAACATCCTTTAATTCAGGATCCTGAAGAAAGAAATCATGAATTCCGTTAACCAAAGGATCTTCAGGTCCAACAACAACCATATTTATGCCTTCCTTTTTCACAATTCGTTTAATTGCTTCAAAATCATTCACATCTATGGGAATATTTTGGGCAATGCCCTCTGTACCTGCATTCCCGGGAGCAACAAACAATTTATCTAGTTTGGAAGTCTGATTAATCTTCCAGGCAAGGGTATGCTCCCGGCCGCCTGAGCCTAATATAAGTATATTCATGGGTTACTGGTGTGGGTAAAATATTGATGTGCTAAATAATTGGTCATGGTATTTATGAAAATTCGCGATGTTCCTTAACTTTTAATTCTTCGGGAGATAAAGAACGAAAGTACTCATAGACTTTTTTCAGTCCTACAGATCGCTCTACTTTTGGCTCCCAGTTTAAAATTTCTTTGGCTCTGGTAATATCCGGTTGCCGTTGCATGGGATCATCTTTAGGCAGGGGTTTATGGATTATTTTTTGAGTTGACCCGGTAAGTTTGATTATTTCTTCGGCAAATTCGTTTATAGTGGTTTCATGCGGATTTCCAATATTTATAGGGTCTGTATAATTACTCATAAGTAACCTATATATGCCTTCAACCTGATCATCTATATAACAGAATGAACGGGTTTGATTTCCATCTCCAAAAACCGTAAGATCTTCACCCCTGAGTGCCTGTCCCATGAATGCCGGAACAACCCGCCCGTCGTTTAGTCGCATTCTTGATCCGTAGGTATTAAAAATACGAACAATCCGTGTGTCAACACCATGAAAACGATGGTATGCCATAGTAATTGACTCCATAAATCTTTTGGCCTCATCATAGACACCTCTTGGGCCAACCGGACTTACGTTGCCGTAATAATCCTCATTTTGAGGATGAACCAATGGATCACCATAAACTTCAGAAGTAGAAGCGACAAGGATAGTTGCATCCTTTTCTTTAGCTAATCCAAGAAGATTTAGAGTGCCTAATGACCCAACTTTTAAAGTTTCAATAGGAATTTTCAGGTAGTCTATCGGGCTGGCGGGGGAAGCAAAATGCAAGATATAATCAAGCTTACCAGGAACATGAACAAAGGTCGTTACATCATGATGGTAAAATTCAAATTGTTGCAATGGGAATAAGTGCTCAATATTTTTTAAATCTCCTGTAATAAGGTTGTCCATTGCAATTACATGGAAACCTTCTTTGATAAAACGATCACATAAATGAGATCCCAAAAAGCCCGCAGCACCTGTAATTAATACCTTTTTCATTTTTTTTGTTTTTTGAACAATCTATTCCAGATTAATAGGCCTTCTCGTCTCCTGAAAAACCTAAAAGTATAGTTTGAATGATAATTTTAATGTCGAGAAAAAATGACCAGTTTTCAACGTAGAAAATATCGAATTTAATTCTGTTCTGAATATCACTATCTTTTTCTATTTCACCTCTGTAGCCCCGTACTTGTGCTAATCCGGTAATTCCCGGTTTAACAAAGTGGCGTAACATGTATTTATCCACTCTACTTGCATATTCGTCAGTATGTTTTATCATATGCGGTCGGGGCCCTACCACGGACATGTTTCCAAAAAGTACATTGTAAAACTGAGGTAATTCATCAATGCTGGTTCTCCTCAGAAACTTTCCAATTTGTGTAACGCGCATGTCATTCTTCCCTGCTTGTTGCAAATCAGATGATGGATTTAAGGTCATGGATCTGAATTTAAAGCATGTAAATTCCTTATTGTCAAATCCAGTTCTTTTTTGAACAAAAAATACAGGGCCTTTAGATTCGAGGCTTATTATTAAAGCTAATATTGGAGCAATCCAAATTAGCAGTCCAAAAACTACAATAAAAGAAAATACAATGTCAAACGTTCTTTTTAATAGTGCATTAATTGGATTATGAAGTGGTATATCCCGTAAAGAAAGAATTGGAAGGTAATCGTAATATTCAAACTTTAATTTTTTAGAAAATATCTTTTTATTATCCGGTAAAAATTTAAGTGTTTTTAAGTTATTATCAGCAAAATCAATAAATTCTGCAAGTTCGTCATTTCTTAGCTCTGAAACCGAACAGTAGATTTCATCTACATTTTGTTCCACTATATATAGAAAACAAGCGCGTATATCAAAATCGCTTTTTCTGGGACAAAATTGCCTTACAAATTCATATCCATATTCCGTTCTTTGGTTAAAAACATTTATAAGCTGTTCTGTTTTTTTATTTTTACCAATAACTACTACATTCCTTGTATTTCCTTTTATTTTTTGTCGATACTTCAATAAGAGGAAATAACTGATAAACTTTATAGTAGATATTGCGAGAAATACAAAGATTGCATATTTGGCCAAGGCCAATCTACTCATATTGGGTTGTTTGAAAAACCCGATAAAAGCGTATAATATTAGAAAGTAAAAGAAGAATTGTCTAAAAAGTAAGATTAAAATTTGAGTTGCCTTGGTATATCTGTATATGACATAAAATTTGGTCATAAGCGCGATTATTATCCAAGCAAGTGAAATGTAGCTGTGAAAAAGGACAACTTCAACTAAATTAATTGGTAAAAAAAACGCAAAGAGGTTAATAACCAACAAATCAATCAAATAAGATATAGGGGCTATAATGCCAGAGTACTTACCCTTTCTAAGGAACATATTTCCTGTCTAGTTAAACTATTTAAAATTATTAAAAATAAAACCTTTCCTTAAAGACTAATAAAAGAAACTTTAAATTTCCAATCAAATATCTTTTCCACATTCGCTTGGGCTCTTGTAAAAACCTGTAAAACCATTCAAGTCCAGCTTTTTGCATCCATAATGGTGCTCTTTTCACTTTCCCGGCTACCACATCAAAACTACCCCCAACACCCATAACAAAATTTACCTTTTCTAAGATAGTTTTATTTTCAAAAAGGAAATTTTCCTTTGTAGGTGAACTAATTGCCACAAATAGCATATTTGCTTCACTTTTTGCAATTTCCTGTGCAATCAATAGTTCTTCTTCTTTTTTAAAATACCCATTTCTATAGCCGGCAATGAGGTTAGGTGAATATTCTCCTGAATAAATATCGACAACTTTTTTAACAACTTCTTCTCTGGCGCCAAAGAAAAATATTTTATAGTTTCTTTTGTGTGCCAATTGCACCAAATTCCTCATAAGGTCTATCCCTGCGACTCTTTCTTTTAACGGTTTTCCCAATACCTTTGAAGCCCACACTACTGCCTGCCCATCTGCATTTATCAAATCGCTCTCGTTGACACTTTGTCGTAGTTGTAAATCTTCTTGCATCATCACTATTTTACCCGCATTAACCACCACATGATGAATCTGTTTGTTTGATTGAATCGATTTTTCAATTACTTTAAGCGATTCTTTCATGCTTAAATTATGAATATTCGTGTTAAGTATCTTTATCCTCTGCATTTAGTTATAATCTCTTCCCCGTTTTACTTTGAATAATAAGGTTGTACATAAGGAGGCTGTTAAAAAAAGTGTAGAAAGTTATACCCTTATGGACATCCAGTATAGATTCGGTTAAACCTACTCCAAAAAGGACACCTATAAAAGCTAATAACAAAACATTCTTTTTTATTGTTGACATATAGGCAGGCCAAATAAAAATTGAAATTAAACATAGACCCCCCCCAACAAAACCATTTCTGGCTAAATTGCTTAATATTTGATTATGAGGATTGTATTTATATTTATAACCCATTGTAAAATTCATCCTTTTATATTCAAGAACCAATTCATCAGTCAAATCCCCAGTACCAGTTCCAAATACAGGGTTTTTCTTAATTATATTGGCAGAAGCTTCTAACTTTCCAAAACGAGATGAAATACTTTCGTAATTATTTTGGTCAAAACCAATTTTACTAATCTCCACAAGCTGTTTAAATTTCTGTTTCAAGCCGGGTGCATAGAATAATGTTGACAGTGTTATCGCTACAGTGGCAAGTACCAAAAACAGTCTTTTTGTTCTTGATTGAATTAAAAATGCTATCGAAATTATCAAGGAAACAAAAGACAATAAAAATACAATTCTGGAAGCTGTTATAATTGCGCAAATAATAAAGAAAATTGCAATAGCTGCATTACGTTTTGTCTGGTGTTTCCTGAAAGCCAAAACACTAATCCAAAAGGCAAACAAATTAAACATCCCAAGGTAGGTAGAATGATAGATTTCATGTTGAATTATCATATAAAACCGCTCTCCAAAATTAAAATAATAAACAAACAAATAGGCCAGGTACAAATCAATAATTACAACAAGAATAACATAAGCTTTTAGTACAAACGATTTCTGGACCAGATTCCCCACACCAATAAATATAATTGGGAAGGCAATAAAACTCAAGTTTCTTGTAACGAAGCTAAAACCCGAATCCAAATTTTGGGTATTAAGTAGCCCTAACAAATATATCAGTAGTGGAGCAATCATGATTAAAAGAAAAGACTTGTGTTGAACAAGTCCTTGTCGTTCATAAAAAAAATTTCCCAAGGCTAAAACCAACAGACCTATTATAGCCATACTACTATAATTTAACTTTACGGGTAGAATCGTAAATGCCAAAAATAGGACTATAAAAACATTTGTTAATACTTTAAGTAATTCTCTTATACTCATAAATCCAGATCATTAAAAAGGCCAGGTTAAAAGGAAAATTCACAATGGCATTGCCAAAGAACAATGGGATAATTATTAGAATTATTAAATTAAAGTTTTTGTTCGTTAAATAATAAACCCGCATTATTAATGCTATAAATAAGGTTAGTCCTAAAATCCCATATTCAACGCAAATTTTCAAAAAATCATTATGTGGATCTTTATACATAAACTCGTAAGGCATATTTCCTTTTGTTAATGAATCAACCCCTAAACCAAAGAAAATTTTATAAAAAGGTTCCGCTAAAAATGATAACATAATTTCTAACCAGTAAACAATTCTCCAAATAAATGATCCATAACCGCCAGCTTTAAAAGATTCGGCACGTTCTAATAAAAAGTCCCAATTCAAATAATTAATAGTATCTATTTGACTTGATATTTTCTCTGAAGAATTTAAAATTATAATAGTCAATCCAATAAAAACAAATAATAAAATAAACTTTTTTGCAGAAGAAATCTTTTTTGACTTGATCAAACTAAATGCCCATAAACCAAGTAGAACCAGCATTGCCCCAGAAGATTTTGTGAGGATTAAGGAAACAAACAACAAGGCAAGAAACAAATACTTCCACCAGGAAGTAAAAGACTTATAGAATATTAAAAAATAAATACACATTACCAGGACATAGGCCAAATGATTTGCATGGCTGAATATGTTTTGATATCTCCCCAATTCCAGAAATTGATAAACTGCTATGGGAAGAGACAGGCCAAAGTATACAATTAGCACTTTAAAGCTATTTGAAATATCGCTCCTATCGAAATGGGATAGTATAATTGCAAACATTAAATAGCTTACATAGCGCCCAATACCCTTCATTGAATAGACTTCAAAAGAAAGGTATAATACAGAATGCAAAAGAAAAAAAGCAATTACCATGGCAACCAAACCAAAATAAAGTTTGATTACACCATTTAGTTCCATTTTAG
>NZ_CAMYIP010000014.1:3318-18422 GCF_947258525.1 uncultured Eudoraea sp. | reverse complement strand
AATCGTGAATATATTCAGGATCGGCCGCCCACATAAAATCGTGAACCATGGGAGCTTTAAAGTGCCAGGTAAGTGTTTTGCCTTTGACCTTTTTGATTTTACTACCCGGAGTTTCGTAGCCATGCCCAATTTCCTGAGGGTTTTGCAGATAACCACTGCCGCCAACGGTATAATCCTTATCAAGAGTAAGCTTAACATCAAAATCACCCCAAACCCCATGAAATTCTCTGCCTATGTAAGGGTCTGCATGCCAGCCTTCAAAATCATACTCAGCCATTTTGGGATACCATTGGCTCATAGACAATGCAACACCTTCAGAATTATTTCTGCCGGAACGCCTTATTTGAAGAGGAACCTGCCCCTCAAATGCCATATCAAATGTGCTTTTTCCTCCGGAAGGAATTGGTTTGGCCAACACCACTTCCAGAACTGTACCTTCAAGATTGAACGAAACATCCTCCCCATTCTGTTTTAGCGAAGAAGCCCTTAGATAACCAATCTCATCAGGTGCAAGACTGGCAATCCTGCTTTGGCCGTTGACCGACATTCTCCCATCCGGATCCTTGATGTTTTGCAATCTGATATCCATTTCGCTGCCCGGCTGAAAGGCATTAAAGTACATGTGAAAATATACGCGACTCAATTCATCGGGCGAATTGTTTGTATAAACCAGGCGTTGAGTACCTGTATACCGGTAATTTTCAACATCCATGGAAACCTCCATTTTATAATCCACATGTTGTTGCCAGTACGAATGATTTGTCTGGGCATTAAGTGTCACAGCAAAGGCAGACAAGGCAAAAATGAATTTTGGCAATAGCGTCTTTAAATACATTTATTGTGGTATAGAATTATAAATTTTTAGACATTTTACTTGCCATTATTAAGGCATTGTATGCATTTACCATCTTCCCCGATTTCGTTACTTCATCAAAGGGTTTTGATTTTTCTGCATCACCGGCTAAAATGACTGAAGTACTGGAACTCAAGCCAGATTCAATGAGAATTCGTTTTACATCTGAAGCCGAAAGTTTCGGATAATGAGAACGAATAAGTGCTGCAATTCCGGAAACCATAGGCGCCGCCATTGAGGTTCCATTCTGAAACTCGTATTCGTTTTCCGGCATGGTAGAATAGATCTTCGCGCCAGGAGCAAAAACATCCACATTCATTTTTCCGTAGTTAGAAAATGAAGCAACCATTTCTGAACCGTATTTGCCATTTAGTGCACCTATTGTGATAAGGTTATCTGCTATTTCATTACTGTTCACATCAACCTGATCATTTGGGTAGTTTGGATTCTCAGGATCATCTAAATCCAGGCCATCGTTGCCGGCCGCATGCACTATAAGCACATCATTAGCAGCAGCATATTTTATTGCATCGAATACCCAATCAGAATTCAGAGAAAAGGATTTTCCAAAGCTGGCATTGATAATTTTTGCCCCATTATCAACGGCATAACGGATTCCAAGCGCAATATCTTTGTCGTATTCATCACCATTTGGCACGGCACGGATACTCATTATCTGCACGTTATTTGCCACTCCGTTTATACCCTGACCGTTGTTGCGTTCAGCCGCAATAATCCCGGCAACATGTGTTCCATGACTTTCATCCTTTACCCTGTTTTTTGGATTTCCGTCGCCATAACCCACATCCATAAGGTCGTACGGATCGTCACCTACTATTTTCCTGCCGTCAAAATCCACATTAAAATGGTAATCCAAACGCTCTGTAAAATACTTAACCCCTTCGTTCAAATGTTTCAAAACATCCGGGATAGTATCATAAATAGTATACATCTGCTTTAGCACAGAAACATACTGAAGTAAGGCCTGATCTTCTGTCTGAATAGCCATTACATCTTCTTTGGAATACGTATCTTTTCCTAAATGCTCCTTTACAGCTGCATCTGCAGCCATTACAGAACCTAGAATTTGTTCATAGCGTTGTTTGTTTTGTGTGTTTTTGGATACCTCTTCCTGCAGTTTCGCATTAGCTTTTTGCTGAATAGCGGCATCACCCATTTTAAACTTAACGATTCGGGTATATTCCAGTTGTTCATTATAAGACTCGCCTAAAAAGTTATAACCGTGAATGTCATCAATGTAACCGTTCTTATCGTCGTCTATACCATTTCCGGGTTTTTCACCTTTATTTGTCCAGAGCACATCATCCAGATCTTCATGATCCAGGTCTATCCCTGAATCAAGGACAGCTACAACAACGCTTTTGCCCTTTTTATTCTTGATAATTTCATCATAGGCCTTATTTAAGCTGATTCCCGGGATAGTATCCGCAACTAAATCTGCGTGCCCCCAGGACTCACTCTCTGTTTCAGTGAGTTCAGTTACTTTGAGTGGTATGGTATCAATTTTTTCAATTGGGGTTAATACCAGGGCAGTACTACCGCATCCACCAAGTAAAGCCATAACGAGACTCCCGTAAAAAGCCGATTTTAAATTTCTAAAAGTCATATTTATCTATATTTAGTAATGTATTTTTGAATAATAACTTCCCGGCGACAGGGCTTCAAATGTCTCAAAGCAACCCCTGTCTGCCATAGTAACAAAACAATCGAGCCCTTTCTCCCCGCCAAAAGCGATGTTTGAAGGCTTCTTACCCTTTAAAATTACCTCTTCCAGAATCTTGCCTTCCGGGGAAATTATGGCTACAGTTCCTTTGTCATAGCGGGTAAGATAAAGATTTCCATCCATATCACAGCGCATTCCATCCAATCCAAAATCCGAAAAAGATATAAATTTCGTTTTGTTGCTTAATTTTCCATTCTCCTGAATATCATATTTCCATACCACCCTTTGTACAGATTCATTTACATAAAGGGTTTTACCATCCGGACTTACTTCTACACCATTAGTGGTACCCATACCCTCTTCCAGCAACACAATTTCCCTTTCCGGGTTAACCATCCAAAGTTTGCCTGTGTTTTCAGCCCAATTAGGATCACTTAGATAAATTATGCCCCCGGAGCCAATGGCAAGGTCATTCGGTTGATTCATGGTTGAATCCTTTGCCCATACTTCAGGGATTTTTGAGTCTTTTTTAATTCTGTACACTTTATGGCCCAGGTAGTCTGCAATAAACATATTTCCTTGAAGATCAAAACGTATGCCATTGCCAATACTGCCTTCCGGTAAACTAATAAAAACCTCGGCTTCTCCTGCTTTGTTTACCTTACCAATGGTACCTTCCCTGGCAAAATTTACAGCAAAAAGCTCTCCGTTTGCATTCACAGCAGGCCCTTCAATGCCGGGTGTGAACCCGAATTCTGAGGTAAAATCTGCACTTGTCCTTTGCTTTTCTTTACAGCTGAAAAGAGCGAAAATAAAAAATAAAGCAAATAGTATATTAATTACAGACCTCATTAAATGTATATGTTTTATCTAGCCTAACACCCTTTTCGGTATGTGTTACAGTGCATATTTCATTATGCGCATCGTGCTCCATGAATAAATAATAATTATGATCGGCAGCATTTTTCATAAAGGCTGCTTTTTCAGAAAGTGTCAGTAAGGGCCTGGTATCATAACCCATAATGTATGGAACAGGAATATGACCAGCTGTAGGCAGTAAATCGGCCATAAATACCACGGTTTTACCTTTGTAATTAATATGAGGAATCATCTGTTTGTCTGTATGACCATCTACCAGCAAAACACCAAAACCCAATTCTGATTTGTCTATATAGGAACCGCTGCCAATGTCTATGAATTTTAGCTGGCCACTTTCTTCCATGGGCAAAAGGTTTTCCCTGAGAAAAGAAGCTTTTTCCCTTAGATTGGGATTCGTAGCCCAGTCCCAATGAGCTTTGTTGGTCCAGTAATGGGCATTTTTAAAGGCCGGCTGATACCCTGTATGATCTTTATTCCATTCAACGCTTCCGCCACAATGATCAAAATGAAGGTGTGTCATAAACACGTCGGTAATGTCATCGCGGTGAAATCCTAATTTTTTGAGTGAACTATCCATGGAATAATCTCCCCAGCGGTAATAATAACTAAAGAATTTTTCACTTTGTTTATTCCCCATGCCGGTATCGATAAGGATAAGCCGGTTGCCGTCCTCTATCAGGAGGCTCCTGGCTGCAATATCTATCATATTGTTATTATCTGCCGGGTTGGTTCTATTCCACAAGGATTTGGGTACTACACCAAACATTGCACCTCCATCCAATTTAAAATTTCCGGTTTCAAGGGGATATAAGATCATTCAAGAATTCTGAGTCGGCTGCAAAATAACGAAAGCTCTAATGATAAACCCTAAAATTAATAGTTTTTAACAATCAGGAATGAAACTTTTCGTGCTGTACCAGGGCATGTAACTGCTGACCAAAATAAATCATTCTTTTAATTTCCTGAACACCCAGGAGTCGTTCTTTTTTTAAGATGAGCAATGAGGAACCATTAGATTCAATATGATAATATGGATGGCTTTCAAGGAACAGCACCATTTCGTCTGTGAAGAGTTCCAGAATAGCACTTTCATTTTCACCGCTTAAGTTAAAACGCCTGTTGAAATCAGGATGGTTTTCAATAGATATCGCCTTAAATCCTGCAAGGGAATAAATTAATTGCAACAAACCTTCCTTATCCAGGGTAAATACCGGGATATCAACATCTAATTGAATGTGCATCATCGTGGTTTTAACAACTTCTTTTGCTATAAAGGCACCTTCCGTCCACTCCAGGTCAAAAACACTACAGCCGTTTTCATCATCCTTCAGCAGATTGTAGAAATATCCAACTTCACGGGTATGGAAAAAGACAAAATTCTCCAGAAAAGCTGTATTGGTATTCTTTTTGGCGACATACTTCCAGTCATAATCTCTTGCCGCTGCTTCCAGGTCTTTTTGCCTTTTTGTAAAATACCGCTCAATGGGTTTAAGCGCAGCAACGGGTATAATCTTGCGAATAGCGAAAGGGTGAAAGGAATCTGCCTCATGCTTGTCCAACCCAATGAGTTCTATGCTTCCCCCTCTCTTGTCAAAAGCAGCACCATAGTTTTCCAGACCTTCCAGTACGGTGTGATCCACAAAATTGCACATTGAAAAATCCACAACCAGATCCATACTTTCCGGTACTACGTCTAGTTTATTCTTTAGTTTGTGAAAATTAAGGAAGCTGCAAAAATATTTTATGCTTAAATAAAAGTTCCCTTCATCTTCTTCTTTGAAAAGCAGGATATTGGGTTTAAACAAATTACTAATGAACAGTGAAATGCTTTTGTTTATTATCAAATGAATGATAAAAGCAATCAGGATCCCAGCCGCTATTCCGGTAATCAGGTTGGTAAATAATGTGGTAATTAACGTAGTTAAAAAGATAAGCACTTGTTCTTTCCCTATCCGCATAATTTTTCTAAAGGATTCAGGATTGGCCAATCTATAACCGGTATACACTAAAATGGCTGCCAGAGCCGCCAGGGGTATCCGCCTTAATTGCTCCTGAAAAATAAGCACAAAGCCTACCAAAAACATGGCGTGGAAGAAATTTGCAGACTTGTTGGTTGCTCCATTATTTACATTAACCGAACTTCGGGCAATTACGGTTACCACATTAAGACCGCCTAATAAGCCGCTAATAACGGTGGCCAGTCCAAGCGCTTTCAGGTCTTTATTTACATTAGATCTTCGCATTAACGGATCTAACTTATCCACGGCCTTTATACTTAACAGGGATTCGATACTTGCAATGAGGGTAATTGCAAACACAGCGACAATGAATTCTCTGTCCATTATCTTTCCAAAATCCGGGAAAGCCAGATTTGTCAGCACATCATCAGGAATAGATACCAGGTAGTCTACTGACATTGGATACGGTTTGCCAAGAAGAGCATAGAAGTAACTCAGACCAACGGAGAGAATTAAGATCCACATAGGCGCCGGGATTAACTGAAAGTATTTATTCCTGATCTTAGAATAGAAAACCATGATTAACAGGCTTACCAGGCCTATTCCTGCGGCAAAAAGCATATTGAGGTCTGCAGTTTTTATCAAATCCGCAAAGTCATTTGGGATTAAAATCAATAACTCAATGATGGTTCCTGTCTCATTGTTATGGCCTACCATAATATGAAATTGTTTTGCCAGGATCCCTATTCCAATTGCGGCAAGCATACCCTGAATGGCTGAAGCCGGAAAGAAATTGGCTAAACGACCCATTTTTAAAAACCCCAGAAGCAGCATCAATACCCCAGACAGTACTATGGCGGCTAAAGTGAATAAGTAGCCCTGATACAGATCACCTCCGCCGAGGGTACCAATTGCAGCTAATAATACAATAACCAGCCCATTACCGGGGCCGGCAATGGTAACTTTTGAACCCCCCAATAAAGAAACGATAACACCCCCAACGACTGCAGCGATTATGCCTGAAATTGGAGGCGCTTCACTAGCCAAAGCCAATCCGAGGCCAAGAGGTAGTGCAATAAGCGACACAACAAAGCCTGAAAAAATATTTTTAGACAGGGTTTGAAAAATAATACCGGTTTTGTTGGTTTTGGCGCTCAAGGTTATTTACGGATAATCAATAAATCGGTGGGTAAATCAGATAAAATATATTCCAGGTCATGTTTGAAAACCCTATCTAACAGACCTGTCTTTTTAGGGCCGTTCATTACCAGTAAATCTGCTCGTACTATTTCGGCGTAATGGCCTATGGAATACCCTCTTTTTCCAAAAATACTCTGGGTTTTTACTTTGATGTTTTTTACAAAAGCCTCAGGCAGACTTTTCAGGATTTTGCGTACCCTGGATTCTTCCCTGTGCTTGAGTCTTTCCTTTACGATATTTGCCTTCATTAAGGATCGATCATCCTCAACCGTCACATGAATTTCTTGTTGTCTGATCTCTTCTACAATGGTAATCTGTTGTGCACCAAATGCATTTGCCGCATAGAACGCATCCAATATGGCTACAGGGGTTTCCGGCGCATCCAGGCCATTTACCACAATATGCTTACACGGCACACGTTCTGCAGAAGGTTTTATAAGCAACAAAACGGAACAATTTACTTTACGGGTCAAAGTTCTGGCTATACTTCCCACATAAAACCGATACATATTCTCATGCTGCAAGGCACCAAGTACTAATAAGTCGATATTAAATTTTGTACAGGCCTCCAAAATTACTGAGACCGGTTTTCCCTCTTCCCACTGGACTTCTATGGCATCATCCGGAAAATCAATTTTTTCCAGCACTCCATTCAAAACACCCAATTTTTCCTTGGTTTTTTTTCCGACATGGAGTAAAATTAATTTTGCGTTAAAAAAATGCGCAATTCGGGTAGTTTCCTGAAGATTTATTTCCAGCGAAGGTGAAAACGCAAAACCGAATAGAATTCTCTTAAAAGGATGCGGATGCGTTTCCATTGTTAGTATTTTGGCTCAATATAACACAATAAACCTAATTAAATCAGGAAAAATAATTTCGGAAGCGCTAACCTATTTTGTAAGCAATGCTTCAATACATGCGGTAAGAGCGGGTATTGTTTTTTTATAGAACTAATGCAGAGGGGTATTTATTTTAATCACTATTTTTAACGCAAAAGTTAAAAGATGCTAGAACTTGCCGGGATAATTATTTTAGGAATCATTGCACAGTGGTTTGCATGGCGTTTAAAATTGCCGGCTATTCTGCCTCTGATCCTAATTGGCCTGCTTGTAGGGCCCATAGCCACTTTGTATACGGACGATGGCTCTAAGCTAATTGAGCCGGTATGGAATGGTGAAAAAGGACTTTTCCCCGGAGAAGGGCTTTACTATTTTCTTTCACTAGCCATAAGTATTATTTTATTTGAAGGAGGCTTAACCCTAAAGCGCTCGGAAATTAAAAATGTAGGCCCGGTGATCACCAAACTTATAACGGTGGGCACTATAGTCACATTTTTTGCCGGCGGCTTTGCGGCCCATTTCCTTTTTGACCTTAGCTGGCAGATTTCTTTTTTGTTTGCTGCCCTTATTATTGTAACCGGCCCAACTGTTATTACCCCTATCCTAAGGAATATTCCCCTGAAAAAGGACATTTCTGCCGTGCTGAAATGGGAAGGAATTTTAATAGATCCTATAGGAGCCCTGGTTGCAGTTCTTGTTTTTGAATTTATTAGTGTGGGTGAAGGACAGGCCTATACCAAAACCGCTTTAATTGATTTTGGGAAGATCGTACTTTTTGGTTCTACTTTTGGATTCGCTTTTGCCCATGCCCTTGCATTTGTGATCAGAAAGAAATATGTACCACACTATTTATTAAATGTTGTATCCCTGTCCGTGGTACTTTTGGTATACGTTGAATCTGATATCATGGCACATGAATCAGGCCTTCTTGCTGTTGTGGTTATGGGGATGGTTATGGGTAATATGGACCTCCCAAACCTTAAAGAGTTGTTGTATTTTAAAGAATCGCTGAGTGTATTGCTTATCTCTATTCTTTTTATTCTGTTGGCGGCCAATATCAACATAAGTGATATGGAGCTTGTTTATAACTGGAACTCTGCGTTCTTATTCCTTGTGATTGTTTTTATTGTACGGCCTTTAGGTGTGTTCCTGAGCACCCGGGGGTCTAGTTTAAAATTTAACGAAAAACTCTTTATTAGCTGGGTAGGCCCCAGGGGGATAGTGGCTGCAGGAATTGCCTCGCTATTTGGATCGAAATTGATTCAAAAAGGGGAACCTGGCGCGGAATATATTACCCCGCTGGTCTTTATGATTGTACTCGGAACAGTACTTTTAAATGCAACAACTGCCCGGAATGTTGCTAAAATCGCAGGGGTGTTTTTAAAGCACTCTGAAGGAATTTTGATTTTAGGGGCATCCAAAGCATCCAGGCTTTTGGGCAATTACCTGAAGAACAATAACAGACATGTAGTTTTGATTGACACTAACCACGCGAATGTTGATGAGGCAAAAAAACTTGGTTTGGAGGCCATGGTTGCCGATGTGTATTCAGACAGTCTAACAGATGATATTGAGCTTAATGACATGGGTTATTTAATGGCACTAACCGGGAGTCCTGAAATTAATCAATATGCCATAGGCAAGTTTAGGGATCAGTTTGGAGAAAATGGTTCTTTCAGACTTGTTAGTGCTGATGAGATGAACGATCCTCAAAAAAATCCCAAGGAAGGCCTGTTTTCACAGAATGATGATTTTATAAAAATGATGGAAGTTACCAGGCGCTATCCCGCACTTCATGAAATAGAAATAAAGAACGCTGAACATTACAAAAGACTAATTGCTATTACCAATGAAGATGACGAAATTATCCCGGTATTTCTGAAATCCCCACATGGTAAAGTATCCATCATTTCCTCGATCAGCGAAAGTTTAAATTCAATAACCGAAGGTTATACACTGGTGTATTTAGGTAAAATGTTCGACATGGATAAAATATCCTAGAAGCGGTCGCACTATCAAATTGTGCTAATTAATTAGCAGGACCCATGGATTGAGATCAGGAGCATTGAATTTGGTTTGTTCGGCCTTGCCACTTGCTTCTACGGATCCATTTTTAGGATTTATCCATTTATAGCCTAACCCTTGGGGCAATGATTTGATCTCTACAGACCCACCTTCTTTTAAAAATGAAATATATAAAGATCCTGGTTTTGCCAGCAAGGGTTTTCCACCCGCCAAATCCCATCGTTTTTCTATGTTGGTCATATCAATATCCGATAAAATTTTACCCACCTGCCCTGCGAAAGCTGAGCCTTCCATTTGCATTGCTTCTTCCCAGGATTTTGGTTGGGATGACCAGGCAGTCCACCCTTCCTCATCGGCAGTTATTTTCCATTGCCAAAGACTGGCCGCCCCATAAACAATACCCATGGTACCGCCATGCATTAATTGCATCCAGGCCTCCTCTCCCTGCCACCATCCCAGGCCATTTTTACCATCATTCATACCTTCATAGGTGGGCTCACCGTTTGCTACACCCTTAGTAGGTATATTATCGTACATTTTTTCAACTTTATGATATTGATGAGAGCCATCATGACCAGTTTGCGCCCATTGAAAATCCAGCCATTCTTTATCCTGATGCGTTTTGTTATAGTGCATACACCTTTTGGAAGGATCATTTACAGCCCATTCAGCGATATAGTCATCACAGGGGTTGTAATGCAGGCCGGTGGGTTGTGCATAACTGTCCCAAGCCTCTAACATTTCACCACTTTCCTTTACTCCCGGATCATTGCCATCATGGTCCCCGGCTATAAGCCAGATTGCAGGTTTGCTTCCATAACGCGCCAGGAGATATTTGCAATAGCGCACATATTCTTCGGGGGCAATGGTATTTCCCAATACTTTCAGGCCTTTCCATCCAAAACCATGGAATACAGGCTGATATACCGGGACAATTTCATGTTTCAGCAATTCGTCAATAATCTGGTCTAAGGTTTGAAAATAAGAGGGGTTCATATTGTTGATATGCCCATCAGACAAATCCTTAAATGCCCTTTTAAACCCCAATTTTGTATTTCGGGCATCTGGTCCGGTTGCTTCCATGTCTGGTTGCAAACTCATTAAAAGGGCAGCATTATAACCCTTTTTTTGTCTATCCCTCGCATATATTGATACCTGTTCCACGGTAGCACGAAAAGGTATTGCCCATGGTGTATCAGCTACCAAAAGAAAAGATTTCCCGGATTGCTGAATAACATTGCGATTACCTTCTGCCATTTTTAGCAATCCGTTTGCTAACAATTCATTGTCCCCACTGTGTGGCTTTGAAGCCGCTGACCCTGTTATTCCGTGGAGCCCCTTGTCCAGCTCATTGGAGGCAAAGGACAGCCAGTTCCATATACTTGTGGAATCCGGGGAAGTAAATCGTATTTTCCAGATGTTATCGCCATCCCAGAAAGCAGGCCTTAGTATGGTATCTGCATTTTGATTGGTAAAATGGGCCCAAACCTCAACATCGGTATAAGGATTTTCATAAGTAGCGTCACTTATAAGGGTAATTTCAAGTGTCGCCCATTGCTCAGTGGTTAGTGTTGGCCCCTGAGATAAGAGCCCTATTGGTACGAAGCCGCACAAAATAAAAAGCAGGATATTTTTCATAATTCAAGACCATTCTAATGGGCCGTTAAATTATAAAGAAAATTAATTGATAAAATGAATTAGCCGTTAAAAGGTTCTGTTTTAGTAATTTCCACTGAAATATCGTCCATGGCAACCTCAATCTTGTCTCCTGCAAGTAGTTTATAAAAATGCATGGAAGATTCTCTCTTTATTTTGCCCTGAAGCAGGTCTGAATCAATTTCACCGCCTTCTTGCTGCCAGGTAAAAACAGAATGTTGTATTACCTGTATTAATTTATGCACCGCTTTAAATTCAGCAATATATGTAGTCATTACCAGGGAAATTTTAGGATATTTATAACTGGCCGAAGATAAAAATATTGTATTTACCTACAAAAATTGTAAGGAAAAATAAGAGGTTATTCATTCAATTTAAGAACGGCCATAAATGCCTGTTGCGGGATCTCTACATTACCCACCTGGCGCATCCTCTTTTTCCCTTTCTTTTGTTTTTCCAAAAGCTTTCTCTTTCTCGAAATATCACCTCCGTAACATTTGGCGGTCACATCCTTGCGCAACGCTTTTATGGTCTCACGGGAAATAATTTTAGCGCCGATAGCCGCTTGTATAGGAATATCAAACTGCTGCCTTGGGATTAGTTCCTTTAACTTCTCACACATTCTTTTGCCTATATAGTGGGCGTTATCAAAATGGACAAGAGCAGACAGGGCATCAACGGGTTGTGCATTGAGTAAAATATCTACACGAACCAGTTTAGAAACCCTCATGCCAATTGGGGTATAATCAAAGGAGGCATAGCCTTTGGAAACGGTTTTAAGCCTGTCGTAAAAATCAAATACAATCTCTGCCAGGGGCATGTCAAAATTCAGTTCAACACGCTCTGTGGTTAGATAGGTCTGATTGGTAATCTGCCCTCTTTTATCAATACAAAGCGACATCACATTACCTACAAAATCTGCTTTGGTAATAATCGTGGCTTTTATATAAGGTTCTTCAACCCGGGCTATTGTAGAAGGATCCGGAAGGTCACTCGGGTTATTGACGATCAAGGGTGTATCCGGATTTTTTGTAGTAAAGGCATGATAACTAACGTTAGGGACGGTAGTGATCACTGTCATGTCAAATTCGCGTTCCAAACGCTCCTGGATAATCTCCATATGCAGCATTCCAAGGAAACCACAACGAAAGCCAAAACCAAGAGCCGCACTGCTTTCCGGAGTGAAAACCAGGGAAGCATCATTGAGCTGCAACTTTTCCATAGAAGAACGCAGTTCTTCAAAATCCTCAGTGTCTACCGGGTAAATACCGGCAAAAACCATGGGCTTTACATCTTCAAAACCTTCAATAGCATTTTTGGTTGGATTGGCGGCATCGGTAATGGTATCACCAACTTTAACTTCCCTGGCATCCTTTATACCCGTAATAAGGTAGCCAACATCACCGGCTTCAATTTTCGGTTTAGGTACCTGGGTTAGTTTCAGGGTTCCTACTTCATCAGCAAAATAGGTCTTCCCGGTAGCTACGAATTTAATTTTCTGGCCTTTTTTAATGACTCCGTTTAATACCCTGAAATAGGTCTCAACCCCCCTGAAAGGATTATAAACAGAATCGAACACCAAAGCCTGCAAGGGTTCATCAATATTCCCGCTTGGTGACGGAATTCGATCAATAATAGCAGTTAAAATATCTTTAATCCCAATACCTGTTTTGGCACTGGCAGGGATCACCTCTTCGGGTTTGCACCCCAACAGGTCTACAATATCATCGGTTACTTCTTCGGGGCTGGCACTGGGCAAATCAACCTTATTCAAAACCGGAATAATTTCCAGATCATTTTCCAAAGCCAGGTAAAGGTTGGAAATGGTTTGAGCCTGTATGCTCTGTGCCGCATCAACTACCAAAAGCGCACCTTCACAGGCCGCGATGGAGCGAGATACCTCATAGGAGAAATCTACATGGCCGGGGGTATCTATTAAATTAAGAACATAAGATTCCCCTTCGTGTTCGTATTCCATCTGAATGGCATGACTCTTAATGGTAATTCCCCGCTCACGCTCCAGATCCATATTATCCAGCAGCTGTTCTTTCTTTTCGCGATCTGTTACTGAACCGGTAAAATCCAGGAGCCTGTCTGCCAAAGTACTTTTGCCATGGTCTATATGGGCGATGATACAGAAATTTCGAATATGCTTCATTTTCTTACTTTGGCTATTTCAAATAGGCTGCAAAGATACAGTTTTCTGTTTCTTAATCCTGCCACTCGGCAATAAACAAATTAGTATCACGGGTTCCGCCATTATTGCGGTTGCTGGAAAAAGCCAGGAATTTGCCATTATTGGAAAATACCGGGAAGGCGTCAAAGGTTTTTCCATGAGTAACCCGTTCCAAATTCTTCCCATCTATATCAATGAGATAGAGGTTAAAAGGGAAGCCCTTTTCTGCCTCAAAATTGCTTGAAAACAGAATCTTTTCCCCGGAAGGATGAAAGAAGGGGCTCCAGTTGGCATTGCCCAGAAACGTTAATTGCTTTAAATCACTGCCGTCTGCATTGCAAATAAAAAGCTCCATTTCTGTGGGTTGTACCAGCCCCTGGGAAAGCAGTTCTTTGTATTCGGTTATTGCTTCATCCGTTTTTGGCCTTGAAGCCCTGAAAATGATCTTTGTGCCGTCCGGTGAGAAAAAGGCCCCGCCGTCATAACCCAGCTCATCGGTTATTTGGGTTACTTCTGTGCCATCTAAATTCATGGTGTACAATTCCAGATCCCCGCTTCGGGTAGAGGTAAACACTATTTTATCTCCCTGCGGAGAAACCGTAGCTTCTGCATCATAACCGGGCTCATTGGTAAGTTGTGTAACGATGTTCCCATTCAAGTCGGCCACAAATATGTCGAATGAATCATAAACCGGCCAAACGTATTTCCCGTTTTTACGCAAGGGAACTTCAGGACATTCTTTGTTGACCAGATGTGTAGAAGCATATACGATATGTTCATTGTCCGGAAGAAAATAGGCACAGGTTGTGCGCCCCATTCCGGTGCTGATCATAGGGGGTTTGCTATCCCTGAAGGTTTCCTCAGAATTCATAAGGAACATCTGGTCGCACTGCATCCCCCATCCGGGATTATTAGACTGAAATACAATTTTGCTGTCGTCAAAACTCCAATAGGCCTCAGCGTTGTCCCCGCCAAATGTAACCTGCCGAATAGATTTAAAATGCTTTTCCTCTTTATAGATCAGGGTATCTGACGCGGCCATTACAGAAACCTCATTTTCCTTTTCCGGCCGGGCCTTTTTGGAATCGGTCTTGCAACCAAAAATCAGGATTAATAGTAAGAAGGGCACCAAAGTTTTCATAGGATGATTAATTTTGAACAAAATTAGACGCAAAAACGATGAAAAAAATAATTCTGGCCGTATTTTTTATACTTGCCCTTGGATGTAAAAGGGAAGAACCCAAATTACCCACCATGGAACAAGAGATTCTGATCCTGGCGAGTGATGAATTCCAGGGCAGGGAAACCGGAACCGACGAAGAACTGAGAGCGGCGGCCTATATCCGTGAACTTATGCTTGGGGTAGGGCTCAAACCCAAGGGGCATGCAGGAACCTATTACCAGACTTTTACCTTTAAACCAAAGAAAGACCCGCATCAGCAAGTGCGTTTTGAGGAAAGCGGAGACAGCACAATAACCGGGACCAATGTCATTGGTTTTATAGATAATGGTGCTTCAAATACGGTTATCATCGGGGCTCATTACGACCATCTGGGCTATGGAGGCGAAGGCTCCTTATACAAGGGAGAACCAGCCATTCATAATGGCGCAGATGACAATGCCAGCGGCGTAGCGGTACTCCTGGATCTGGCCAATAAAATAAAAGGGGCCAAGCTTTCTAAAAACTATTTGTTTATTTCGTTTTCCGGGGAGGAAATGGGACTGCTGGGCTCCAATTTTTTTACAAAAAACCCAACCCTGGACCTCGAAGAGGTTAGCTATATGCTAAACCTGGATATGGTGGGAAGGCTAAGGGAAGACAAAACACTTTCGG
>NZ_CAMYIP010000014.1:0-3251 GCF_947258525.1 uncultured Eudoraea sp. | reverse complement strand
CGGTACTTCTCCCATCTGGCCACAGGTATTAAATGCTTCTAATCCCGGGTTTAAACTGGTTTTAAATGAATCTGGCGTAGGCCCTTCCGACCATACCTCATTCTACCTGCAAGACATTCCGGTATTGCATTTTTTTACTGGTCAGCATGAAGATTATCACAAGCCAACAGACGATGCGGAGAAATTAAATTATGACGGGATGCGAATGATCAGTTCCTATCTGTTCACCCTGGTTAAGGAACTGGATGACAACCAGAAACTGACTTTCAGAAAAACCAAAAACGAGAGCGAAGAAGTACCGAGATTCAAAGTTGCCCTTGGGGTAGTACCGGATTACCTCTTTGATGGTAAAGGGATGCGAATTGATGGCGTTAGCGAAGATAAACCGGCACAAAAAGCGGGCTTACAGAAAGGAGATGTTGTTGTTCAGCTTGGCGACAGCACCGTTGTGGACATGATGAGTTATATGCGCGCCTTGTCTGCTTTTGAACCCGGAGACACTACTACTGTCAGCGTAAAACGCAACGACCAAATCGTTAAAGCGCCCATTAAATTCTAACTTTTTATGATCAAAGTTTTGCAGGATACTGATGCACAATCGCTTTTTGCGCTTAGAAAGAATCACTTCTATTTAACGCAAACAATGTAAATATTTTTATAGCTTTGACGAATAACCTACCAAACTGTGAGATTCCCCTTACTGTTCTTATTGGCATTATTTCCTTTGGTCCTGCTAAGCCAGAACTTTGAGGTAACCGGTTCTGTAAAGGATTCCGACGGGAAACCACTGCCATTTGCAAACGTTATACTTCTGAAAGCGCTGGACAATACCCAGGTAAATGGTATTTCCGCAGACGACGAAGGGCGCTTTACCTTAAAAGATATCCCGGAAGACTTATATTATTTACAGGCAAAGTACTTTGGGTACAAGTCTACCCTGGTAGCCCTGGAAATTAAAAGAAACATCCAAATTGGGGCCCTTGTCCTGGAGCCCGATAGCGAATGGCTGGACGAGGTGGTGGTAACAGGCCAGAAACCTACGGTAGAACGAAAAGCAGACCGGATTATCTTTAATGTTGAAAATACGGTTCTTGGCGAAGGAACCACCTGGGATATATTGCGCAATGCCCCCGGGGTCATAGTCGTTCAGGACAACCTTGAAATAAGGGGACAAATAGCATCAGTTTATCTCAATGATCGTAAAATACAGTTATCCCAATATGAAGTCCAGGAATTTTTAAAGGGCCTTTCCGGAGATATGATTTCCTCAGTAGAGGTAATCCCAAATCCTCCGGCCAGTTTCGAGGCTGCAGACGGGTCTATTCTCAATATCCGAACTAAAGAGAACGTAGTACCCGGTTATAAAGGCAACGTAAGGGCACAATATACACAAGGCATATTTCCGAAATACAGCTTTGGCACCAGCCATTATTTCAAAAATGATAAATTGGGCATTTTTCTAAACTACACGTACAACCCCAGAAAGGAGTTTAAAGACACCGACAGTAGAATAAACTTTATCAATGATCAGAATGAGATCTTTGCACGCTGGAATACCGACTTCGGGCAGACAACCAAATCCCAGGATCAGCAGCTGAACATGATTTTTGATTATAAACCCTCAGAGCGCGACCTTTTAAATTTTACGTCCAACCTGAGCTTTTCCCCAAATAAGAAATTTGAAAATGAGCTGTTTACCGAAATGCGCAATAACGCAGGAGTGCTGGATTCTACCTTGCAAACCGATAGCGGTATTCAGGAAGACCTGCAGAACCTTTCCTTTGACCTTAATTATGAACGTAAACTAAAAAAAGAAGACGCAACAATAAAGGCAAATGCACACTATACATACTATGAATTAACCCGTCTGCAAGATGGCTCCAGTGATTATTTTGATCCCGCAGGCGATTTTATCCGGAATTTTTCGTTTGCTACGGACGCCCTTCAGGACATAAATATTTATACCGGGCAAATAGATTATTACACCCCTGTAAAATCGGGGAGTTTTGAAACCGGGCTAAGGGGTTCATGGATCAATTCTAAAAGCGGGATCGATTATTTTGCCGACAATAACAATTTACCCCCATTTGATATTGCCCTAACGGACAATTTTGAATACAGGGAAGCGGTTTATGCCGCCTATGCCAGTCTTGCACAGGATTGGGAAAACTGGTCGCTAAGACTTGGCTTGAGAGGAGAACAAACCAACGTAGAATCTATTTCAGAAACCTTACTTCAGATAAATACACAGAACTACTTTGAACTTTTCCCTTCTGTATTTGTTACCCGGAAGCTTAGCGAGGATCACAGCCTTACCTTTGATTACAGCAGGAAGCTAACAAGGCCCAAATATTCCGACTTAAACCCGTTTCGGTATTTTCTGAATGAAAATAATTACCTGGAAGGCAACCCAAACCTGGTTCCCAATTTCAGCCATAATTTCAATTTAAATTTTTCAATCAAGGACATCTATTTTATTGATGTTTATTACAGGGATAACGGACGCTATATAAGCAGCTTAAGTTTTCAGGACAATGAGAATCAGACCCTGAGGGAGATCAAACAGAATGTGCAGAAAAGCACCTCTTATGGGCTCGATTTTACGATCTCACGGTCTATTAATAACTTTTGGTCCATGTATTTTTACAACTCGCTTTTTTATGAAGATGAAACCTTTTTGGCTGAAGAAAGCACAATTGAAACCTATACCAACAGGGTCACCGGCTATTATGGTTATTTAAACAACGCATTGACCTTTTCTAAAGACGGCACTTTTACAGGAGACCTCTCCTTAACGTATTTAAGCGGGTTTCTTTATGGTTCGTTTAAAGTATCAGAAATCATAAGGCTTAATATAGGCTTGCGCAAAACCTTATGGAATAACAGGGCGGTGATTTCCCTTGTGGCGGAAGACCTCCTTGGCAGGGCCAATGGCACGTTTACAACGCGCTATGACAACCAGGACAATGCTTATAAAGAGGTCCCGGAAACACAAATTGTACGGCTTGGTTTTACGTATAAATTTGGAAACTTCAGACTCAGTAATGTAAACCGCGGACTCCGGAAAAGTGAATTGCAACGACTTGAGAACGAATAAATTCCATTCTTTTCTTCTTTATTTTTAATTTTGTCACGCTAAATAGATGCAGATGCCAAAAATAGGTGATATCGTTTTACCGGAATTTCCTTTGTTGCTCGCTCCCATGGAGGACGTGAGTGACCCACCTTTTCGCGCTCTGTGCAAGGAGCAG
>NZ_CAMYIP010000013.1 GCF_947258525.1 uncultured Eudoraea sp. | reverse complement strand
AAACGGAGACATAGTGTAATAAACCTCCGGAGCTTCCCAATAATTTCTTTCTTCACTCTGGAACCCAAAAGGGGTCAGTGTTCTGTTGTAGGCACCACTCCTTGCAATTCCGGCTGCAAAAAGATCGGAATGGGAAAGCAGGTTGGCAACCATAAATGCCCCATAACTATGACCTCCAACGGCAACACGTGTCCTGTCAATATAACCCATTGCATCCACTGCGTCAATGGCCGCCCTGGCATTGGCCACTAATTGCGTTCGAAAAGTATCATTAGGTTGGTCATCACCTTCACCAACGATCGGAAATGACGCACCATCCAGCACAACATATCCTTTAGCTACCCAATAAATTGGGGATCCGTAATAAGGAAAGGTAAATTTATTTGGGTTTGAAGTCTTTTGTGAAGCGCTCGATTGATCTTTAAATTCTCTAGGATATGCCCATAAAATCATAGGCATTTTCTCTTTGGCTTGCCGATCATAACCAACCGGCAGATATAAAGTCCCCGATAAATCCAAACCATCTTCCCTCTTATAACTAATTACTTCTTTATGGATATCCGCTATACTTTTAAAAGGATTGTCAAAGTCAGTCAACCTTTTAAGCTCATTTTTCTTTAGGTCTCTGATAAAATAGTTGGGATACTCATTGGGTGATTCCAGTCTGACAAGGAGCTCATTTTTGTCTGCATCATAACTTCTAAGATTTTCAAGTTTGTTGGTATATCCTGATTCATAAATTCTGCTTGTTTTAAGCGATTTAAGGTTAATCTTATCAATAAATGGGAATTGTCCTTTTTCAGAATATCCGGCTCCGTTAAGGAAGGCATCTCTACCCTTCAAAGCCAGGACATCACTCCCCATTTTGTTCCTTTTTGTCACAAAATCTCCGGGATCACTGTATCTATCCTGATAATTTCTGTCAAAAAGAATTTTGGGTTCTATAGAAGAATCAGACGGATTAAATAAATACGTCTTGGTATTTCTGGTATTCCACCAGTCATCTATAATAAGTGCTGTATTTTCATCCCCCCATATGGCACTGTCATATCTGTTTATTGTTTTTATAAGACTTTTAGGAACACCATTGAATGGGGCATCTAATTGAAAAACTTCATCCCGGTATGATACTTCTTGTTCAGGATCACCGCCATCCAGAGCCTCGGCATATACAAGGCTTGCAGGCATGTCGTTCCTCCAGCTAAATCTTCTTTTCCCTTTGCGGACAGCCATAAAACCCTTTGGCAGATCTTCAATCAAAGGAACCTCAATAACTGTCTCAACCCTTTTGGCATCCTTCGAATAAATAACAGTTTTGGAGGGAAATCTGCGATAAGGCACCAGGTATGAAAAAGGTTTTTCAACAGTTGTCACCATCACGTATTCTCCATCCGGGGAAAACCTAATGCTATTGTACATATCACTGACCAGCCATTTTTCACTTGTTCCATCTAGTGAAACTTTGTAAAGTTCTGATAAAGCTAGTTGTTCAAAGTTATGTTCATCATTTTTATTTTTCAATAAATCCTGATACGTTCGGTTTTGCGCTTTTTTTCCGTCATTCACAGAAATGGTAGGCCCGATAGGAACGGCATTCTTTGTATCAATAAGTCCCAGCCTGTCAGGGGAAATCATTTTTACCAGGATGGCATTCCCATCCTCAAACCAGTTTATCACATTTCGAAGGTTTGCATTAACCTTTGGTTCAGTCAGTTTTTTTGCAGTTTGATTAACCACATCAACTACCCAGACTTCAACTCCTGAGGAGGTGGTATTTGTGCAGGCAATTTTCTTTTGATCCGGCGAGAAGCTAAAATTGGTCAATTTAGGTTTTTCAGGTAATCCGCTCACCTGAATTACTTCAGACTCATTACTATTCAGAGGTTTTATTTTTAAATTATTGTAGTAAGTCACCCGGCTACCAATATTGGTTTTTGGATTAATTCTTAATCCCCCCAATCTTAATTCTTCCTGGGAGATTTCTTCAATACTTTTAAAGGCATCTCTATAAAGGAGGACCATAAAATCTTTGTTGTCATCAACAATTACAGATGGTGCCCGGGGCACATCTACAAGCTCAAGTATTTCCTTTGATGGTTTTTGATAGGTAAGTGATTCCTGGGCCTGCACTTTTACAAGAAATAATAGTAGTACCAGGTAAATAGAATGTTTCATATTTTCAATAGTTATGGGTAATAGTTTAGTATAATTAAAGCAGCATTTTTTATTACAACCCCTTTTTAAAAGGGTAATAAATTTATGAAAAAAGCACAAGCTTCAACTACCTGTACCCAGGAATCTTTTTATTTCAATGCTATGCGCCAGTGCGCACTTTTATTCCTTATTCTTAATAGTAGTGGCCCCGATATATGAAGCCAGGGTTTTAGTGATAAAAGATATCATGAATATCAAATACTGTTGCTCCCAATCAGTATCGGACAACAGCAAGAATACTAAGTCCATTATAATGTAAATGGCAGGAAGCATTAATCCTATAACTTTTCTTTTGCTATATCTTTTTTTAACCAGTAGTCTGGAGATAAAGAAAAACAGGATGATTCCAAAAATGATTGAAATATAGGGTGCCGTTATCTGAGCGTGTTCCTCATAATAAGCTGGTTGTTGTCCCGGTTCTATTAAGGCCGAAAAAATTACTACTTCAAGAATGGATAATGCAATTAGAATTATATGAATGAGCAATGCCCATCCAATTATCTTTAGCCAGGGAATTTTAGTATTTGTAGTCATGATTATATGGTTAGCTAGCAAATCCTCATTTCAGATTTTATCTTTTCTTAAAAGGGTCATAGATCTCCTTATAAAAAAGCACACTTCTAAAAAATTAAATTCAAAGTATTTAGTAACAGTTCCTGTTATAATTTATTGCGGACTTGAAAGGGTAAAATGCAGGTAGTAATGTAGCTGCATTATTTCTCCTCTAATACCTTTTCCCTGATCATCTTTTTAATCAAAGAAATTTGCCCTAGATGATAGTAGCTATGTTCAATGACACCCTCAATGCTTCTTCTATAAGTCCCGTATTCCTCTTTAACAAAAAAGTCTTCTAATTTTTCTTCAGTCATATTTTCGACATGATTTGCAAAATGTTCTGCATTGGTCCATATATCTTTTAGTAGGTGATCCCAATCTTCTTTGGACTTTATTTCTGGCATGTCAAAACTATATTTATCCCGAATTACAAGCTCTCCTCCTTCAAAAACGTCGAGAATTCCGGAAATGTAGTAATTAATATGAAAGGCCAGGGCCGCAATAGTGTTTAACGATCCAATTTTTGTCGTCGCCTGTTCCCAGCTTACATTGGTTAATTGATCCTTAAAGTTGGTACTGGCAATCCATTTACCATTTAAAAGGACCTCTTTAAAACGATTCGCAAGTTGTCCTGGATTTTCCATTTTAAATATTTTCAGTGTACTATTTTAAAAGAACCAGAGTTATCTGAATTCCAATTGTAATTGCTCACCCTCGAAAACTGTCCAATAATATTTTGTTTCAAAGAATTTCACTTGGTCTGAGATAATATCCCTGGCACTAGTTTTATTCCGCTTTTAGATAGGCCTCTTTCAGCCAATCTTTTAGTTCACTATCAATTTGAGATACTTCACTCAACTTCACTCGATGTGTGCACATGGTTCCAAACGGACCGGAATTTTCCAGGCGGTCTGTTGTTGGCTTGTCTTTTATTTTTAATCCCAAATCAATTCTAGTTTTGGTTGCTGGTTTTATCAATGCAAATTGTTTTTTTCTGATTATACTAACACTGGCCTTTTTAGGGCTTATAGTAACATCATTTCCAAAACCCTTAACTACAGTTAAGAGTTTTTCGTAAATGGGGATTAAATTTTCTTTCCCCTGATACTGATTTTTTACCAGATCTACGGACGCAATATTCTCTTCTTTTGACAAAGTCACAATGGTATTAGCGAAACCATGAGTTACATTGTACTCTTCTTTTAAAAACCTAACAGCTTCAGAATGTTTCGAAAAAGATTTGGTTTTCAGCAGGGATTTCCACTCATTTAATGCCTTACCGGTTTTTTCCGGCATATTGTCGATCATTGTTTGCAGGGCCTTGTCCATAATACTTGTTTTTTAATTCATTACTAAACTTGCTGTTAGTATTCTAAACAGCTTTGCCTAATTTATACCCAAGCCATGCCATTGGGATATATGCTGCTACCAGATCTAGAACTGTAAACCAGGTAGGGGAAGGAAGCATGATACTATTTGTAATACCACCAATCAGGAAAAATATTCCAATTAGTAAAGCCATTTTCATTTTGTGACTTGCGGAAATCAACGTTGCAAGAAAGGCACCTGCGAAAGTCCCAAGAGCATGCGCTAAAAAGGGAAAAAGAAAATGTTTAGGTTCAAATAAATGAATAGATTCTTTTAAACCTTCCATTGTGGTAACATCGGCACCGCTGGGTGGTTCAATAATTGAGCTGCTAATCATAATGATACCCATATTCACAACACTTCCAATTATTAGTCCTATTACAACGGCCAAGATATTTTTCAGAGTAGCATTCATGATCTGGTTATTTCTATGAGTTGTTATATGAAAGCAGGAGTTGCCCTGGTTCGAACTTTTCGAATACTATAAATGTATTAAAAAAAGAAGAAGTTTTAATGACTTATACTTAATGTCCTATTTGTCGTTGCTATCTGCTTACTATTTATATTCATGCTTTTTTTTAACTAGTTTTAATATTACCAATACCGTTAAACCTCCCGCTATAGCTGCAAGTATGTCTTTTACATCTAATTTTCTTGTGGAGCTCCATTGCATTAATTCATAAAGCACAGATCCCAGGGTAACAATTAATACAAGAACTTTAGGATATTTATTTGGTTTTATTAATAACAATAAGGTAAACCCAACCACATAGAAATAACTTGGCAGGGATCCTGCTACTCCGTAATCATTAATCTTATTTAGATTTATATAGTCACGGTAAATGGTTTTGCTTAAAAATCCAAGGATTACAGCTATTAGTCCAATTATGCCAAATAGGCCATTTATTCTCATCGGCTTTTATCTTTGCTATTTTCGGCAAGGAAAACTACCATTTGGGTCGGGTAAATTTCTAATTTCTTTCATCGGGGTTTTATGGCCTTCATATTCCGGCTATTCCTTTGAATCAGCTTAGTAAGGCCGGGGAATGACTCGCGTAATGAATACACCTGCCCTTAGAATCTCATTCTAATCCCTTAATATACTTCGGATTGAAGCCTTTTACAAGCAACCAAATGATAAAAGTTAGCACATAGATGCCATTTTGAACAAACAAAAGGCCGGAAACTTTTATATCGGCCAGTTGCAGTGCTCCGCCAAAGAAGACCACTATGGAGGCAAGAATACCCCAAATGGAAAGCCATACTGGAACAAGCTTTGTTCTAAAAAGGAAATAATACAACACTGACCCTCCTATACTATATAACATAAGCATTAAAAAATGTGTCCAGTAATACGCTTCATGCAGCATTTTGGCAAGTGTTGTAAAGTGGTCAGTAGTTGCAGCGGTTGTTACTGCAAATTCCTCACTAAGAGATAGCAGGTTCACATGAATGATATTGCTTACAACAATAATGGTAAAACTAATGCTGAAAATAGCTAAATAAGCATTAGCCAGTCTTTGATCATACTCTTTGATAAACGAGTATAAAAAAAGAGCAATTCCAACTCCTATGGCACTGGCCAGGATATCCAGGCTTATGGCAAGCTTCATTTGTCCCATATGAAGCATAATGTCTTCGAGAAACTCAGTAGAATTTGCCTCAGCACCGCCAAGACCTCTGAAGGCAGTACCTGTTGCGCCCGCCAGGACAGTCAATAAAAATAGAAAACCAAGAATTCTTCCGGTTTTTTTTGTCAGTGCCATAACACGTATTGGTATTGGTTAATTATGTTGATTAGTAGTTCTATTATAAGATTTGTTACACTACGGAAATGAATTTCCAATTAACACCAATACTTTGTGGCTTACTGCGGCAGGCAGGTATAATAGCAGCTTATGAATTCGTATGAAACGTTCATGCAGGCTGAGTATTAAGAAATCTATAGACTAAATGGCCGGCACTTCTTTTGGTCATATTTTGTCTTAGTTGTGTTAAGTCTGATTAATTCATAAAATCATTAATTTCTTTTGTCCTGCTCGAGTTGTTGGCTGTTTTCAAGGCTTTCAGTATCTTATCTAATATGGTTCTATCTAATATTTTGCCATTCAGGAATACCGAATTGATTTTACGGGTATTGGCAATGTTTACTAAAGGACTTTCCTCCAAAAGCACCAGATTAGCTTTCCTTCCTTCCATAATTTTGCCGGTATTACTCCCAAGCCATTCGGCGGGAATAGAAGTAGCTGACTGTAAGACCTGATAATTAGACATACCTGCATTATTCATCGCAATGAATTCATCATGTAATGAAAATCCCGGTACAGTGGGGGGTAGGTTAGTGTCTGTTCCGGCCATAATATTTACATTGCCGGCCGACAGGTTCTTCAGGATAATCTTGCATGCTTCGCCATAAGTCGTCCAAAATATCTTTTGCCAGGCTTTCTCTTCAGGACTAAGGTCGTCGGGTAATTTATATCGATTTACTTCAGGAAGCCATCCTAATCCCTGAGGAATCATTTCATCCCATTCACTAATTCCGGGGTTCTCATAGACCAGCTCTACTTCTTGCAGCACTTTTTGCAATTCAAATTTTTGGCGTACGAAGCTTTGGGTTAACCAAAGTGTAGTAGTCACCGAAATGTCATTGGCTTTTAATTCCGGTATAATTTCCTTGCTGCGATTTTCTGCATAAGCTAAAAAATCATTGGCTCCTTTTTGGTTGTCGAACTTTCCGAATTCTCTTCTAAAAGCATTCATTAATTCTTCAAGGTGGGCAAACTCTGATTGGTTCGATTTAAAAACATCCGTTAGCTCAAGACTAAAAGGTACATGCCCAACTACATCTAAGCCTTCTGATATAGCTGCTTCATTAATAGCTTCATACGCCTCTTTATTGAGGTAACTGTATATTTTTACTGCATCATAACCTTTTTGGGCATAGTGCTTAACCATTTGTTCGGCCTCTTTAGCATCTTTGATATTATTGAATCCTTGTGTCCATTTCATAAACCAACCTTCAACCAGCCCAAAGCTCCCTAATCTAGGAGAAGCAATATACATGTCAGGGCCAATTCTTCCATCCTTTATTTCCTGCCTCCACTTTAAGTGATCTTCTTCTCCAATCATTTCACGTATCTCTGTTACACCATTCGCTACATATAACAGTAAATCATTAGGACTCTTAAACAAATGGACATGGGAATCAATTAACCCCGGAATTAAGAACTTACCTTCTCCATTGATTACGGCAATCTCTTTTGATTTTATTGGAACAGAGTCTATGGAGATAATTATTCCATTTTCTATATATACATTTTGGTTTGGAATAAATGCATCTCCGTCAGGAGACAATACACTTATACTGTTTATACTAAAAGCTTTATCAGGAATGTTAAAAGTACCTGGGTCTACCACTTCGGTAAGACCACCATAGATCTGCGTCATATTTCGGTTTGCCAGAAAGGTTAAAATTGCTGTGCCAAGAATTAGAAGTATGAAAAAGTATTTGATTATTTTTCTCCAGTTCATAAGGGTATGTTTTAAATTAACAATGATCCAAATTTAGCTGCGACTAAGATGTAAAACAAAGCTTATGTGACGAACAGCAAGTATTGGTATGAAATGCAAGGTAAATGTGACCAGTTACAAGTAAAAGGGATAAACTAAAAGCCAGTTGCAAGCTTATTTACCTCTGAAAACGGATACATAACTTCTTGATACAGGGATTTTTCTATCACTATCTGATAGTTCCAGAAGTAATCCCTGAGCATTACCGGTAATAGAAATAATAGCTGCTTTATTAACGAGAAAAGATCGATGCGCTTTGATAATGGAGCTGCCGGATACTTCTTTTAAGATGTGTTTGATCGTTGCCCGTTCTGTAGATTTTTTAAATTGCCCATCGGAATCTATATAAGCTATATAAACATAATTCTGTAATGCTTCAACATATTTAATGTGATTGATAGGTATCCCAAATAGTGAGCGATTGTCTTTCAATGGCTCACCCGGAATGCCGGTTTTTTCTTGATTGATATTTTCAGCGATGTTTATATATTTTCTTTCCTGCAGACCCAGGGATAATCCTCCGAGTACAGTAATTGGTATTATACCAATCATAAAAGTACCATATACCATCTGAGGAAGCAGTGCCCACTCAATAAAACCAAATAATAAAATACGGGCAAAAAGGAAATTGGCCAGACTAATGGTAAGCATTACACCAAGGTTATACAATATCCATTTTCCGAATGTCCAATTTTCTAATTTTCCTTTGAGTTTGAATACCTTGCCAACAATGAATTCAAAAATCACTGCCGCAATGAATGTCATACCACCAAAACCAAGGCAAATAAGAAATTTGTCTGACTTAAGTGTAGAAATACCGAAGGGCTGAAAGACATATAAAAAGAAAGTTACGAATAGACTTATAATGGCCGTTATTTTAACTAAACCAAAGCGGCTCTCCTGCTCAGGAAACGGCTTGTTAAGTATCTTATAAATAGCATTTAAAAGTTTCATTCTTTAAAGATATTGGCTCACTTTTAAATAAAGTATATAAGTTAGGCCAAATGTTTTCGCTTTGGATATGGCAGGTTATTTTAGAGCCCTTCTAATTGTTTATTGTAATCTTCTTCATCAAAATTGCCTTTAGACTCCTTTATGAATTGGTTTTCATCTAAAGTCCATTCTTCAAACCCACTAATTTTCACTTTATTCCCTGTGCCCCCGGGACCAGTATTGGTTCCGGTAAGGGTCCAATGAAATCGGGCCTTGTCAGCTATGGTTACTAAACTGTCCATTGTCACAATTATATCAGGAAAAGCCTCCATAAATCCTTTTGCAACTTCGGTTATTTCCTCTGTGCCCCGGGCAGGTGCTCCCTTGTTTACCTGCAATGATCCATCTTTGGCAAAATAAGAGGCTACAAATTCAGGTCTTTTGCTACACCATGCCTGCGCATAGCTTCTGGCAAAAATTTCCAAATCAAATTTCTTTTTTTCTTCATCAATCGGATTTACAGTAAAGGAAACATTTAGAAATTTCCACACTCCATTTTGCTTTAGGAGGGTAAAATGGTTGATCTCGCGTGTTTGTGGAATTCCAAATCGATGAACAATTGCATCACCTCTTACAAAAGCCATTTGGCTTTCACTTACCAGGATGTTGTAGTCATTAATTATTTCGCAATAAGGTATAGGATTACGATTTTTAACATCTTCGAAGTACTCATCAATAGTGATCACAGAACTAGACCAAGCCCCGTCTTTTAAGCTGCTTATTCCAAGGTTTGTATTATCAAAAACTACCTTGTCTAAGGCTTCCAGGTCATAGTTACCGGCAGCAATCAATAAGTTATCTACAGCAGTTTTTATTTCTGCTTCTTCCTGTGTCCAGGTTGGTTCAATAGTCTCAGGTGCAGCAGCCTGTACTGCATCAGAATTCCCGGGTTTAGGTTGACAACTTAAAAGGAAGATTGGAAGAAAGAAGAGAATACATATAGTATGTAGATACATATATTTCATAATTATAAAAATTTGAATTTGTGCCTAATTTTCCAGTCTTTGATTTATTTAAAAATAAGAAATTTTTGAAGTTAGGTTTAGTGTAAAATAAATATACCTGTTTATGTCAGATGTTAGCCTTTATGGAGCAATCGTTTCACAACCCCATATCGCGATATATTTTCCATTTCCCATCTTCCTGTTTCCAAACCAACAAATATTTACCTTCTCCTTTTAAATTACCTTTACTATCCTTCATTTGGTATTTCCCCAATTCAAATAAAAATTCATTATCTGTGGTAAGTGAAGTTGTTGTAAATAGTAAATTGGGCATATCATTCTCAATGGAATAGCGTATTTGTCCACCCCATGATGAGAGGATATCCTTCCCTTTTGATGTGCCAAAGTAAGCTCCTTTTGCATACATATTGTACAATGCCAAGGAATCTCCCTCAAAAAAATGTTTTGAAAATTTTTTATCAAGGCTATCTATTATTGCCCTGGCTTTAATCAAATCTATTTTCTCCTGTTCAGTTGATTGTCCGAATATCGCAGAAATTGAAAAGAGAATAAAAAGGTACCGCAGTGTTTGTTTTTTCATGTTATATCTGGTTTTAATTGATTTGACGGGGACAACTATAAACGAATGAAGCCCGATCCCTTTTATGTATTACATGGTTATTTTTATAATTCAAGCCAGCTCACTTCAGTTTAAATCTACATGGGATCCAGGCAGATTCTGTCTGGCGTTTGTCTTCTAAATTTTCATAAATTTATAGTGCTCCAACTTACACAAATATAAGCGAGAACATGAAGAAACCAGTTAAAATCACCTTAATCACTCTTACATCACTATTAGTTCTAATTATTCTGTTGGCAATAGGAGGTTGGATTTGGGTAAATTCAACCTTTCTCAATTTTGAAAAGGATTATTCTGAGAATGTTGATATCAATGAAATAACCATTGATGGATACCGATTTTTAGATCGAAATGGCAACGGTAAACTTGATATTTATGAAGATGAACGCAGAACCATTGAAGAAAGAGTTACAGATGTCCTTTCTCTGATGACACTAGAGGAAAAAATACATTTGCTCAAAGGATCCGGATTGGCTTCTGCTCTTGGCAGGGTTGAGCCTGGTGAAGGAATTGCCGGGGCTGTGGGCACCATCGTTCCAACTCCGCGATTAGGATTGCCAACCATTTATTTATCTGACGGTCCTGCGGGATTGAGAATTGCACCAACACGTGAAGATGATGATCAAACCTATTATTGTACAGCCTTTCCAATCGGTACATTGTTGTCTTCAACCTGGAATGTGGACCTTGTTGAAGAAGTTGGAACAGCTATGGGAAAAGAAGCCCTTGAATATGGGATAGATGTAATTCTGGGCCCCGGAGCTAATATTATGCGACACCCTTTCTGTGGCAGAAATTTTGAATATTATTCGGAAGATCCATTGCTAACGGGTTATATAGGGGCAGCTATGGTCAATGGAATAGAATCTAATGGCATAGGTACCTCCGTTAAGCATTTTGTAGCGAACAATCAGGAGACCAACCGCAATTTCAATGACGTAATTGTTTCAGAAAGAGCGATGCGTGAAATTTACCTTAAAGGCTTTGAAATTATCGTGAAAGAATCGCAACCCTGGACTATCATGTCTTCTTATAATAAAGTCAACGGCACATATACATCAGAAAGCAGGGATCTTTTGACTGGCGTTTTGAGGGATGATTGGGGGTTTGAAGGATTGGTCATGTCAGATTGGTTTGGTGGGAATGATGCAGCTGCTATGGTAGGTGCCGGCAATGATTTGTTGGAGCCCGGAACCAGGAAACAATGGAAAGCCCTGCTGGAAGCACACAAGAATGGATATTTAACTATAGAGGATATTGATACTTCCGTTAAACGAATCCTTAAGTTGGTTTTTGAATCGAAAAAAATGCAGAATTATCGATATGGGAATAATCCGGATTTAATCGCACATGCCAAAATTAGCCGCCTGGCTGGTGCTGAAGGGATGGTTCTTTTAAAAAATGAAAACGCACTTCCCATTCAGAAATCAAAAAATGTTGCTCTTTTAGGAGTTACTTCGTATGATTTTATTACCGGAGGAACGGGCTCAGGAGATGTTAACGAAGCGTACATCGTATCATTGGAAGAAGGGCTAAAGAATGCAGGTTACCAAATAAATACTATTGCTAAGGATATATTCGAAAACCATAGAGAGGCCAATTCAAAAGAATTCGTCCGGCCAGAGGGGATTAAAGCCATGTTTACCCCCTATATCCCCCCTCAAATTGTATATACTTCAGAGCAATTAGATCAAATAGCTGCAGAATCAGATTTGGCTATTATTACAATTGGCAGAAATGCCGGGGAAGGGGGAGACCGCGTTGAAAAGGACGACTTCCTTTTATCACAACAGGAGCAAGATATGATAACAAGAACTTGTCTGGCCTTTCATGAGGCAGGTAAGAAAGTAGCAGTGGTACTGAATATCGGGGGCGTAATAGAGACCAATTCCTGGAAAGAACAACCCGATGCCATTTTGCTTGCATGGCAGGGTGGTCAGGAGGGTGGAAACGCAGCAGCTGATGTCCTTAGTGGCAAAATAAACCCCAGTGGAAAGCTTGCAATGACCTTTCCCATAAACCTGGATGACCATGCTTCAAACAAAAATTTTCCTCAGGATGGGGAACCTTTGAAAATAACTGATATGTTATTCGCAGGCGAGGTAGATAAAGAGGATAGAGTTCAAAACAGGGATTTTACTATCTACGAGGAAGGCATTTATGTTGGGTACCGCCACTTTGATAAAGTAAACTCCGAGGTATCTTATCCATTCGGATTTGGACTTTCCTATACAGATTTTGAATTAAGTGATTTGGCTGTAGCTGTTCAAAATGACAGCATCCATGTACAGCTTACCGCGAAGAATATAGGCGATAAAATGGGAAAGGAAGTAATACAGATCTATGTTTCCAAACCCAACTCAACAATTGACCGTCCGGTTCAGGAATTGAAAGCTTTTGCCAAAACCCATAACCTGGAACCGGGTGAAGTGTCAGACCTGGTACTTAGTATTCCTATTTCAGATTTGCGCTATTGGGATGAAGAAAAATCTGATTGGGCCCTGGAAAAAGGCAGCTACACCATTCAATCAGGAACTTCCTCACGGGATACCAGGGTATTGCAAGAAATAGAAATTTAGACTTGTTCGCGGCAGTATTTATTTTGGTTCAAGGCTCATGACGTAATCATAGTTTTCATCTAATAGCTTAGCAACATTGTTAAGGTCCGCAAGCATTTCCTCCGTAATCAAAATATAACCTTGCATTACAGCATTATAGGATTTGTAAATGGCTGTATTATATTCTTCCATGTACTTTTTTTGTACTTCCTTAGAAAACCTTATTCCTATTTCGGAAGCTTTGTTGTATAATGAAAACATATAACCATTAGCCGATGTATAGGGCATGGTTTTGCCCTTTCTATTAAAGCGTTCACACTTAGCCACTAATGCATCATATATTTGGAGTTTCTCATTCCACATGTTTATTGCGTTTTTTTAATTGGAATAAAGACTAAAAAAATGTGCGGTATCCTTAATATCGGCTATACCCAGAATCCAGCACACTTCGGAAAGGTCCGAGAAATCTAATCCTCCTGCAGCTATAGCTTCATTGTTGTAGCGATCCTCTTTACCATTGTATTTATTTCCTAAATCAATAGCAAGCTGCCATATTGCAATTAGCTTTGGGTCCTTAATTTTATCTTTCCAGTTGGTGTAATCCGGGGTACGAAATCCCGGGGTTCCGTTTCCAACAGCATTACCATCTTGAATTTTATGATAGGTAGTATTTTTCTTCACGAAATCCAGGCTGGCTGGTGAGGTAACTTCTTCATTCCAATCGCTATGCTGAACGACATGAATGCGCTGCGAAATATTTATTTCAGGAAGATCTGCCTGAAGGGCTTTAACAAGTTCAGCAGAAAAATCGGATTGTCCTGCGTCTGCAATCCAAATATCGCCCTGGTTGGCGAGGGTGCTCTTGGCAATTAGTTTAACCCGTTCTACGGCACTTTTTAAGTTTTCATGCGCGTCTGTCCAGTTGTCACCAAATGCAAGCCTGAATAGATCATTAGGGGGCACATACAGCCCTTCCTGAATGCCATAAGTGCCTGCAACCGCATGATAGTTGACTTTCTTAAAATCAGGATCAGACATAAGCGTAATAAAGGCAGCTACGGAATGAAGGTCATCCACATCGGTTTTGCAATCGTATTGAACTAAAAGCAGGTCTTTTTCTATATTGAAGTTTACTGATTTAGATTGATACAATGGTGTAGCATTGCCTTTTAAAGGCATTAAAATACTGGCTATTGCAATAAGATGTAATATTTTAAACTTCATTTCTTTTGTGTTTTATTTTGACGTTCATTTTAAGATTAATTGCCACCTAAATGGTAATTGATGCTAAAAGGCAATATATATTTAGAACGGGTTACATTCTATTAAACTTTTAATTTAAACCGATATTTAATCAAAGCTAATTTAAGAACTATTTGTATTTCGACCTGCTGGAGGTTTATAGAATATTGGTGCTTCGTTATTTACTTCCCCTTAATTGCATGGTTTTTTTGGTAAGTTATTCAAATCGGGTTTGTAGTATCGGCACACAAAATAATAGGGTTCACCTGCATTAAGTGGCATCCAATACGTTCCATCTTCCGGATCTTCGACACTGAAAGTAATGGTAATGTTGCCATTTTCATCGGGCTTTGTGTTGTAGGCATTGAAGAGGTCATTTTTTCCGGGCAAAGTGTTACGTGTGATCGCGCTGTATCTCGTAATCGACCAAAACAACTCAACACCTTCAGGTTCATATGGGAAGGTAAAAACCTCAGTTTTATCCCCATTTAATACTTCGTTGTTACAATTAGTAAAATAAGGCATATAAAAAGCATGGTGTACCGGAAATCCTAGATGGCCTATAATTCCACCAGCTCTGTTCTCCATGTCATTACTGCCTTTTTCCTCGCTGTCAATCGGTCCGAATTTTCCAAAATTTCCAATTGCGCCAATGCGTGGAGCATTCTCGCCAATGTATTGGCTTACTCGCAGGTAGTCGTCATGAGTAAAATTTACTGATGATTCGAGCCAGGCTTTATTTTGGGGATAAACATCTCGATTAGCCAGTGTGAATTCAATTGGATTGTCAAATTCTAGCTTTTTACTTACTCCTTCTATTGTAATCTTGTCCTGAATGGGATAAACATTTTCCAGGTCATCATTGGTGAAAACCTGAACCCGAACAAATAAGTGTGGATAATTCCCGTCACACTCAATTACTGTAGTTCCTTGTGGAGTTTCCATACCTTTCCCTTTTCTGATAAAAGTATAGGCTCCTTTAGGAAAAACTTCATCATAAATAGTATAGTGTTCCATATCGGTTATATGAATAGAATAATACCTTCCTTCTTCAACCTCCGGGAAAGTAACGGTAACCGG
>NZ_CAMYIP010000012.1 GCF_947258525.1 uncultured Eudoraea sp. | reverse complement strand
CCTATTAAATAAAAAAATCCGCAAACATCTTTTTATCAATGTATTACGGATTCTTACTGTGGTCCCACCCACCCCTTCGTTTTACTTCGGAGGGTAAACTGGGTTAGTTCGCTTCGCTCTTGTACCGAGTTCGCTGATGCGAACAAAAAAACAAATTCCAAAAGACAAATTTCAAAGCACAATCATAACATTTTGTAAATTGGAATTTGAGATTTGGTGCTTGTAGTTTGCCATAATACTCCTGGGTCTTTTCAATGTAGGAGCAATTCTCTAATTTATTGGTCTTGTTTTAGATGCCAATCAATTTAGATGTTTTAGGTAATCCAATGAGATCGATTAATTTCCGAAATCTTGCTTCTTCTGGTATACGTTTACTTTCTACGGGATCAACTACTGTCCAAACAATCCATCCTTCGTGTTGATTAATAGCCTTTTCAAAGCAGTCGAATGCCAGATCCATTTCACCTCGAGCTCTATGTATCAAATACATAAGAGTTGGAGATATATATTCATTTGGCACACGATCGGCTAGTTTATCGTAAAGTTCCCTGGCTTTTAATGTTTTCCCTGCCAAATAATAGGTGTTCGTGAGAACTGCCATTGTTCGCAAATCATCCGATAGCGCATAAAGATGTTCATGGGTTGCAATTGCTGTCTCATTGTCGCCTAATGCCTGGTATGATTTTCCAAGGTAATAATGCGCAAATAGATCCGCAGGATTTATTGAAATAGCTGTTCGAAACGCTTTAACTGCCTCTTCATATTGTTGATTATAATAATATGACCATCCCACACTAAAGTGAGCCCAGTCGTTCATGGGGTCTAGTTCCAGAGCTCTTTTTGTGAGTTCAATCGCTTCCTTATTGCGCCCAGTATATGTCAATAGAATTGAATAATTAATAAATGCACCCACATCATTTGGATTTATTTCAAGGGCCTTTTTGTAATCATTTTCGGATTCCTCCCATCTCCAGTGATGGTTCATATTAAAAAGCCCCTGTAAACTGTATGCTCGAGATAGTTTACTGTCCAGTTCCAGACCCTGCTTGTTATATTCTTCTGCTTTTGGGATGGCTACTTCAGGAGAGACTAAACCGTAGGAAAGAATCTGGTAAACATTTGCGAGATCAACATAAGCTTCTGCAAATTGTGGATCTCTTTCTATGGCTTGTTCATAATAATATATTGCTTTTTCAATCCCCTCAGGGGTTAATAAGCCCGTATTGTAATTCCCCTGTAAATAAAAATTATAGGCTTCAAAATCATCCGTATAGCGTGTCAGCATATTATTCTTGCTTTCATGCAAAAGGTTCACTTTCAAACTCTCAACAATGGCCAACGCGATTTCATCCTGAATGTCAAATATGCCCTCGAGTTTTCTATTAAAATTATTGGACCACACCTGTGTCCCGTCAGCTGCATTGATAAGTTGAACCGTAATGCGTAGTTGATTAGAGTCCTTTCTTATGCTGCCATCCAAAACTGATCCTACATTTAGTTTTTTACCAATCACTCGTATATCCTCGTTTTTTCCTTTAAAGGCAAATGATGAAGTTTTTGCAACTACCTTTAGTTCTTCCAAAAACGATAGGGAATTAATTATCTCTATGGCCACCCCATCGCAAAAGTATTCTTGATCTTTTTGTGGACTCAAATCAGTAAATGGTAAAACAGCGATTGAATTCAACTTATGGGATACTTTTTGAGTGTTACTCTTTAGTCCAAAGACGTTTACCAATATCAGGCTAATGATAATAACTATACTAATATATGTTGCAATCCTCCATGAGTTTGGTGTTTCAACTTGGGTTTGATCCTCTGCAGAAATTGATTTAGTTTTCTTAATCCCTTTTGGTGTAACATCAAATATCCAGGAAAGGATTATAGCTATAGGGAAACCTATTGCAAGAGCTGCGATTACAATAGCAGGTATATTTTGAGGTAAATTTAGAGGCTCTACTACATTGTTGACAAGCTCAATTATTATAAAGGAGGTAGAGGCATATATAGTAATCATATAAATTACACGCCGTCTTTTGAGCTCCTGCCAGAATTTGTATAGTTTGTTGGGCATATTGTAGGATTCGTGAATTTAGGTAAAGCCCTTAATAATATGACAAATTACAAAGTGTTGAAAAATTATGCTATGACAAAAATCAGGCCTTTAAGTGAGTATTCTTTGAGATCCTCCGCATCTCCTCGCTAATCCTCCTCTGAACAATCCTTCCATAGTATTCCTGAGTGATCTTTATACTGGAATGTCCCCCTCCTTCGCTCCGCTACGGTGGGCAAGCTGGGTTAGTTCACTAACAATTTCCATCGGAACATCATTAAAGAGAAGGACACTAGAAGCAAAGGTCCTATTTGCTATGGGTAATTATTCATTACCTTAGGAAGAACTACCAACCACTGTCGCACATGATAAAATTCTTTAGAAAAATTAGACAAAATTTACTTTCAGAAGGAAAGACTGGAAAGTATTTCAAGTATGCAGTCGGAGAAATTGTTTTGGTTGTTATAGGGATATTGATTGCGTTGCAGATTAATACTTGGAATGGAGAGAAGAAAGATCGCGCTTATGAGTTAAAAATGCTAACAGAGGTCAAAAGTACTTTGGAGAAAGATATAGAATATTTTGAATGGATGATTGAAAGAACAAATCAAGTAGATTCGACGATAAATTTATTATCTGAACAAATAATAAGCAAATCAACCTTTATTGATAGCTTATATTTAAACAAACAATCAAAATGGAATTATTTGCGAATGGGTACATTTTTTAGACATAATTCTGGTCCTTACCAAGCAATCCAATCTTCAGGAATTGATAAAATTTCTAATGATAGTTTACGGAATAACCTCATCAATTTCTATGATTTCATATATCCCTTTTATAAAGAACTTATAACAGGGACAGGCAAAGATTACGACAATCAGATGAACACTTTAAAATCATTTAGAGGTAATACTGAAGTTTTAAAAAATCAAGACCATTATGATTATATTAAAAAATATCCAGAAGATTTACTTCAAAATCAAGATTTTATAACATTACTATCAGAAATACAAAAGCGTACAGAAGATACTAAATATTATTATGAGGATTTAATACCTCAAATTCAAGACTTAGTAAATCAAATTTCTAACGAAATAAAAATTGATTAAATTAAAAATAACGAAAGCACAACACCGTGGCTAAAAGCCACCAAGCTTCATACATCAACCACTACCTAAGTTTGTTTGAAACCCTTTTCATCTCCTCACTAACCCTTCGTTGAACAATCTTTCCATAGTATTCCTGATTGAGCTTAATACTGGAATGGTGAAAAAGATCTTGCATATCTCATTAGGAACATTGCTGTACTTGTCCAGACTTATTAGTTCTATGATAACTAAATGCATGGTTTGGGACAATATTTTCTATGTTTCGTCCCTGATCTGAAGTTTGGAGTTAATAATTTGGATTATCTTATAATCCATCCAGGATTTGACTATCATCTTCTCGCTCTCATAGAGTTATTCTTAATCGAATCTTTCTAAAAACATAGTATTATGAAAAAACAAACAAAGTATTTAATGTTACTTACGCTACTTTTTGTGGCCTTATCATGTAGTAAAGACCAACCCATAGAACTTGTAGAACAAACTATTTTGCAAGATGATGTTCCAAAGTTTAAAGCAATTAATAATTACGATTTTTCGAAATTATACAAACCCAGGAGTAATGATCTTACGAATAAAAAAGAACGTAACTTTTGGACTAATGTGTGGTCAAATTTTTTCACACAAGGTGATATAATTGGAGTAATCAGTATTCGAGGAACGGACATGGCCATGGTTTGGGAATATCCTTTAGAGGGCCAACAAGACAGAATCAAAATAAAGGGTAATTATGGGCACTATAATTGGAACACAAAACAACCTAAAGTTTTTATTTTTGATATAATAACTGGATTAGTAATATATTCTAACTTTTGTGAAGAAAATAAAACTGGGTTTTTTAAAGAGAACTTAAAAGGACTAGTAGATGAATATGATGGAGATGGAGATGGTCAAACAGATACATGGAGAATAAATCCTTTTCATCCTGAAAGCAATGGTATTGGTCATATAAAAACAACATTAACAGATGGTCAATTTAACGTTCCATTCTATCCAGAGAAAGGAGATTGTGAAGAGTCAACAACTGAAATAAATTTTGACGCGGTGGCTAATATTAAGAATGGAGTACTTAGTTGGAATGTTGTACTTGGCGAAGAAAGATATGAATTTATATCTAACTAATAATAAGCACTATAACCCGAGTGATTTTCGCTCGGGTTTATTCATGAAAACCCTACCAATTAATTTTAGTGGGGATTATTATTTGAAACACTAAATCTCCTTAGGAACATTACTATACTTATCCAGGCTATTTCCTTCTTTGAACTGTCCTATGCCCATAATCTCATCCTTTTCATTGTCCCAAATAACCTCAACAAAGAACTTGTCTATTGCATTATG
>NZ_CAMYIP010000011.1 GCF_947258525.1 uncultured Eudoraea sp. | reverse complement strand
AGAACAAATTCCCAGATCTGCCAATATTATAATCATGAGACTGGGCCGTATGCAATATATGGACCAAACCGGCCTTTATGCCATGGAAGAAGTACTACTGGAATTGAGAAAACACGAAATCTTACCTCTTTTTGTAGACATCTTAAATCAACCGCGATATATGATGGAACGTATTGACATTATCCCTGATCTGGTGCCGCTCGAGCATATTTTTGAAAATTTTGATGATTGTGTTAAATGGATTGAACAGCAGGAGGCAATGGAGCAAACCTAGTTCTTTAGTGCTTTTAGGTTAAAAATGCTTTCTTGATGGATATTTGTTATAAATTTGCCTTTTCTTTTGCATATTACCTTCATTAGAATATGCATTTATTACTAGGAGGATGATAGACCAGCTAAAAAAACATTTAAAAGAAGTAGATAATTTCTCTTCAGATAATCCCAAGGAAATTGAAGCATTCCGAATTCAATACCTTGGCAAAAAAGGTCTGTTAAATCATTTCTTTTCCGAATTTAAAAATATACCTGCTGAAGAGAAAAAAGAATATGGTCAAACAATAAACCAACTTAAAAGTAAGGCCACTGAAAAGGTAAATTCACTTAAAAAAGCTATCGAACTTGGTAGCCGGGAAAAAAGGATATATAATGATCTTACAAGACCTTCCGAACCAATGGAACTTGGGGTGCGCCATCCTATTTCTATCGTAAAAAACCAGATCATAGATATTTTTTCCAGAATAGGTTTTAATGTCTCAGAGGGGCCCGAAATTGAAGATGACTGGCACAATTTTACTGCTTTAAACTTGCCGGAACACCATCCTGCAAGAGATATGCAGGACACCTTTTTTATTCAAACTAATCCTGATGTGCTCCTACGCACACATACCTCTTCTGTTCAGGTACGGTATATGGAAAACAATAAACCGCCTATCCGAACGATCTCCCCCGGTAGAGTCTATAGAAACGAGGCAATATCGGCCAGGTCACACTGTTTTTTTCATCAGGTAGAAGGGCTATATATTGATAAGAAAGTATCATTTGCAGATTTAAAGCAAACACTGCAATTTTTTACTACAGAGCTTTTTGGTAAGTCCAAGATAAGACTTCGACCATCCTACTTCCCATTTACCGAGCCCAGTGCCGAGGTTGATGTTTATTGGGGTCTTGAAACTGAAACAGACTATAAGATGACTAAAGGAACGGGCTGGTTGGAAATAATGGGATGTGGTATGGTAGATCCAAATGTATTGGATAATTGCGGTATAGATAGCAAAACTTATTCCGGGTTTGCCTTTGGAATGGGCATCGATCGCATTGCCTTACTTCTTCATCAAATTTCCGATATCCGCTTGCTCAGTGAAAATGACGTAAGGTTCCTGGAACAGTTTAAAAGTGCTTTTTAAATACTGTTGTCAGCAATAATAGAATTAAACCCGCCCATGAATACGCATTATAATATAGCCTTTATATGATTAGAAATTCAATTAAGTAGTTCACCCTTTCCATTCATTAAAGGGGTACTTACTTAATTGAGAGTTGTAATATTTGATATCACCGGTTACTTCCAATCCTACCCAGGCGGGCACTTCAATATTGTCATTTACATTTTCAGATTCAATTTCTGCCACTACCAAACCTTCGTTAGAACCAAGAAATTCATCTACTTCAATAATATGGTTCCCCGTTTTTACACAATAACGGATTTTCTCCAAAATTTCTTTTTCGCATAGCTCTAAAAGGAGCTCCGCCTCTGAGACTGGTATCTTTTTTTCCCATTCAAATCTAGTAGTACCTGAAGAATTAGATCTGCCTTTTACCGTTAAAAAAGCGTTGTCATCCGCTATTCTTATTCTCACTACCCTATCCGGATGTGAATTTAAAAACCCCTGAATAATATGTGTTTTGGAATAGGCCAAAGATCTGTAGTCCTTTGAATTCACCAGATATTTTCTTTCTATTTCTATCATATTCGTACACACTTAAACACGAGATTTGGAGAACTCTTAGATTTCTGCTTCCCCCAAATTTGCGATCTTATCAGAAGGAATTTTAATTTTTTCATATGAATTATTTGCCAACCATACCATACTGCGGGCAATTGCTTGAGGAGTTACAGATCTGTATTTTCTAAATGGTCCAACCAGAACAGTATTCAGAACAAGAAATACTTTTTTTGCAAACCATTCTCCAGGCCTATTTTCTTCCCTGTGACCTGCAATAAGTGATGGTTGTAAAATGTGAATTTTTGGAATTCCCATGGAAACCAAAGCATTTTCCATTTGGCCCTTCAGTTTAGTGTAAAAAACCCTGCTTTCAGCATTTGCTCCTAAGGAAGAAATTACAACAAATGTCCCTATTTTGTTTTTTTTACATAGTGATGCAGCGTTGAGCGGAATTCCAAAGTCAATTTTTTTATAAAGGTCTTTATCCGGGGTTTTAGCCCTGGTAGTTCCTATACAACAAAATACTTCATCTGCCAGAAAATCACTCTCATGATCAGATAATCTCAGCAGGTCAATAATGTGCTCCTGCAGCTTTTCATCTCTTATTTCAACCGATTTCCTTGAAAATAGCTTTATTTTCTTATACCTATTGTCTTTGAGAAGTATTTGCAATAGAATGCTTCCGCACAGACCAGTAGCCCCTAATATAATTGCTGTTTTTTGCGCCATTTCAATTAGACTAAATATACCTTAAATTTGAATATGCACAATGAATTACCATTGCGAAAAATAATACATGTAGACATGGATGCATTTTATGCCTCGGTTGAGCAATTGGATAACCATGAGCTTAGGGGAAAGCCTTTGGCCGTAGGTGGAAGTGAAAAAAGAGGTGTAGTATCCGCAGCAAGCTATGAGGCTCGAAAATATGGAGTGAAAAGTGCGATGAGTGGTTATCTGGCTCGACAAAATTGTCCTAATCTTATATTTGTTAAACCACGATTTCATAGATACAAAGAAGTATCATTACAAATAAGAGAAATCTTCCAGGACTATACGGACATGGTAGAACCACTATCATTAGATGAAGCATATCTGGATGTTACAATGAACAAAAAGGGAAACCCTTCTGCCACCCTAATCGCTCAGGAAATAAGGCAACGAATTTTTAATGAAATAGGTTTAACCGCTTCAGCAGGAATATCTATTAACAAATTTGTAGCCAAAATAGCCAGCGACTTCAACAAACCTAATGGACAAAAAACGGTGAACCCGGAAGAAGTAATTCAATTCCTTGAAGATTTGGAAATAAGGAAATTTTACGGCGTTGGTAAAGTGACTGCCACTAAAATGTATAACCTTGGCATTTTTACCGGTAAAGATTTGAAAAGCAAATCGCTAGAATTTTTGGAAGATCATTTCGGAAAGAGCGGCGCACACTACTTCCATGTTGTCAGAGGCATTCATAATAGTCCGGTGAAAACTGAACGTGTTCCCAAATCTGTTGGCGCCGAGCGCACTTTTAGTGAAAATCTTAGTAGTGAGGTTTTCATGTTAGAACGATTAGATCATATAGCCAAAGAACTTGAGGGCAGGTTAAAGAAATCGGAAATTGCTGGTAAAACGATTACACTGAAAATAAAATATAGTGATTTTAGCCTCCAGACACGAAGTAAAACTTTACCCTATTTTGTGTCAGATAAAGATTTGATATTAGAGACCGCTAAACAATTATTATATCAAGAGAAACTGGAAAACTCAGTAAGATTGTTAGGTCTTTCACTTGCTAATTTGAATACTGAAATCAAGGAAACGGATAAGGTGAAAGACATGATTACAGTGCAACTCAAATTTGACTTCTAAGCTTAAATTTTGTTCTTTCTTTTTTGCTTATTTTATAACAAATCTTTCGTTTTTTAGTACTGGTTTTTAAGCCATACGCTGCTTAATGGCTAGAAAATAGCTCTTTTTTTGTTTAGAGTTGAGAATTAAAACCAGCTATGTTTACTGCTATAATTAAACAAAACTGTTAATAGTCTATCTAAATTTTCCCACTTTAATATCTTTTAGTAGTATTGAAAAAAATTGCTATGAGAAAGAATGTTTAAGTCCCTTTTTGGATAAAACTTTTACTTTCCATATTAAACATTTTAATCGTCTTTAAAAGAATTAGAATTTATGAAGGAATTTAAAAATTTTGATAAAGCCGCCTCCAGTTTCTACAAAAATACTCAGGTAAAAGTTTTACCTATTTTAAGCTGGGACATTTCAGGATATTATTTTGACAAGACCTGCAAAGATTTTGACGATCTCAGAATTTTAAAAACACTTGCACAAAACAACCGCTGGTCTTACAAAAATACTTTCGATGAAGAATTTCTTGAGAAGGAGCAGGTTATAGTTGTTACTGACCCTGATTTGAAAATTGTATATGCCACAAATAATATTTATAAAATGAATGGTTATACTTTGGATGAGATTAAAGATAAAACTCCAAAGATTTTTCAGGGCCAAAAAACCAACAGAAAAACTAATGCTGCAATTTCGAAAGCCGTTAAAAACAGGGAGCCTTTTGAAGCTATAGTCGTCAATTATAGAAAAGATGGCTCAACCTATAATTGTTGGATTAAAGGAGAACCCATTTTCAATAAAAAGGGTAAAATTGTAAATTTCATTGCTTACGAGCGAGAAGTAGCATAAGAATTTCTAACTGATCATTCTACAAATCGATCTAGAAGGTACAGGTTTCAATTTCTGTAACCCGGAGCGTATTCACCATGCCCTTGCTCTTTATTGGCATTGCTGCCAAACTAATAAGCATATCACCGACATCTAAAAAACCTTTCTTACACGCTATACTGTTTACATCTTCGATAGTCTCATCTGTTGAAACAAACTTGTCATAGTAAAATGTTTTTACGCCCCATAGCAGGTTTAGCTGAGTTAAAATTCTCTTGTTAGAAGTAAACACCAGGATATGAGCACTTGGCCGCCATGCTGAAATTTGGAAAGCCGTATAACCACTATTTGTGAGTGTGGATATAGCTTTGGCTTTAATTTCGTTGGCCATTATGGCCGCATGATAACAAACAGATTTAGTAATATACCTTTTTGTTCTTATGTGGGGTGGCTCCTGAGGAACTTGAATTAATTCAGATCCTTCAACACTATGCAGGATACTGGACATTTTTTGTATAACCTCAACCGGATAATTTCCGACAGAAGTCTCGCCCGAAAGCATAACTGCATCTGCTCCATCCATTACCGAGTTTGCAACATCATTAACCTCAGCCCTTGTTGGCGTAAGTGAAGTAATCATTGTTTCCATCATTTGGGTGGCGATAATTACAGGAATCCTTGCTTTTTTCGCTCTTAACACCAATTTCTTTTGTATGAGTGGTACCTCCTGAGCCGGAACTTCCACACCAAGGTCTCCCCGTGCTACCATAATCCCATCGCAATAGGAAACAATTTTATCAATATTTTTTACTGCTTCCGGTTTTTCAATCTTAGCAATAATTGGAATTTTATGTTTTGAATGTTCTCTGATTAAATTTTGAAGATCAATAAGGTCCTGACTAAATCTAACAAAAGACAAAGCAATCCAATCCACATCTAGAGAAATAGCGAAAATGGCATCTTCAATATCTTTTTCAGTAAGCGCCGGCAAGCTAATATTGGTGTTTGGAAGGTTTACTCCTTTCTTCGATTTCAATGGACCTCCCTGAATGACTTTCGCTCTTACTTCATTTTCCTTATTGGTAGTAAGAACTTCAAACATTAGTTTTCCGTCATCCAGCAAAATGCGTTCTCCAGGGTTTACGTCTTTTGGAAAGCTCGAATAATTCATATATACTTTTTCGGCATTCCCTTCGAAGGGATCTCCTGTTACAAAGGTCATCTCATCGCCTGGGGAAACAATAACTTCACCCCCCATAACCCCAACCCTCAATTTCGGGCCTTGTAAATCAGCTAAAATGGCCGTATAAATTCCCATTTCTTCATTAAGTGATCGAATCATTTCGACACGCTTGGAAACATCTTCATAATCAGCATGAGAAAAGTTAATTCTAAAGACATCTACTCCAGATTCTATCATCTCCTTAAGGACCTCTCTTTTGTTTGTTGCCGGCCCCAAGGTGGCTACAATTTTTGTCTTTTTTGTACTGGGCATACTTCTATATAATTAAGTTTTGCTTGGATTTTAGATTAGCGGTTTCAATTTGATATGCAGTAATTATCTTGGGTATTTTAAGAATTGAATTCATAATACCCTTATCTGCTTCATTTTCTTCCTGTTCAATTTTTAATAAATAATCTACATCCTTGTATTCAGGTAATATATGATAAACAGTAGTTGATGTTTCGTTGCTAAAAAGATCATCAACTTCTAAATATTCTTCTTTAATACTGGTATTAATGATCAACGTCCAATCCCTTTCATTAAGTTTATCTTTCCATTCATAAATAGGATAGGAGGTTTCATTAGATATATCGAGATCTGTCTTAGATCTTTTTAAACTTATTTTAAGTGCATCATTCAAAGCATATGCCAAAGCATAATCTTCCAAATCAGAATGTAATGCAATAAGAACATAATTTTCTTCACAAAAATCATCAGAAAATTTATGCAATGTGATCATTTCTTTGAGTAAAATGTAAATATAAGATTATTATATCTGTATCCTTCCCATTTTGTCCTGAAGGGCGAAAAATGCCCTTTTAGATGCTTTTTCTTCAGCTTTCTTTTTTGAGGTAGCCCTTGCTTTGGCCATTACTCTTTCATCTATTGAAAGTTTAACGGCAAAATGCTTTAAAGGATCCTTACCTGTATCCTCATATACCTTGTATTTGAATTCCTTTTTCTGCTTTTGGCACCATTCAATTACAAGACTTTTATAGCTGATTACCTTTCCTTCCAGCTGCTCAATGTCTACATATGGTTCTATAACTCTATCATTAATAAACTTCTCACAATATTTATAACCCCTGTCTAAATATATTGCACCTATCAGAGCTTCAAAAACATTTCCATGGATATTATCCCCAAAATGTGATTTGGGAATTCTACTTTCTACATATGATATTAGATTCAAATCCTTTCCTAATTCATTTAAATGTTTTCTGCTTACTATTTTAGAGCGCATTTTTGTTAGATACCCTTCATCGCCATTAGGAACTTCATTGTATAAGTATCTTGAAATAATAGTCCCCAACATAGAATCGCCAAGAAATTCAAGTCTCTCATAATTCAATGGCAGGCCATTTTTATCCTTTTTGTTGGCAGACCTGTGAAGGAAGGCCTTTTTGTAAACATTAAGTTTTTTAGGTTTAAACCCTAAGATATTTGAAATCCCTAAAAAAAAATCCCCATCCTCTTTAGAATGGGAATTGAATATATTTGAAGGAAAGTTCATCTTGCTATTTAGCTAAATTTCTTGAATACCACACATGCATTATGTCCACCAAAACCAAATGTGTTACTCATTGCCACATTAACCTCCCTTTTCTGGGCTTTATTTAATGTTAAATTTAGCTTTGGATCTATGTTTTCATCTACCACAGAATGATTTATGGTCGGTGGAACCAGATTATGGTTCATTGCTAAAATAGAGGCAATAGCTTCAATAGCCCCGGCAGCACCTAATAAATGCCCTGTCATTGACTTCGTAGAATTAATATTTATGTTAGGAGCATGATCACCAAAAACCTGACTGATTGCTTTTAATTCAGCAACATCACCTAAAGGGGTAGCCGTACCATGTGTATTGATTGCATCAATATCCTCAGGTTTAAGATTCGCGTCGCTTAAACAGTTTTCCATTACCTTTACCACACCAATTCCTTCAGGGTGTGGTGCGGTCATATGATATGCGTCACTCGATAGTCCTCCGCCAACTAATTCCGCATATATTTTGGCTCCTCGTGCTTTCGCATGTTCCAATTCTTCCAGAATTAATGCCCCGGCACCTTCCCCAAGTACAAAACCGTCTCTGGTGGCATCAAAAGGTCTGGATGCCGTTTCCGGGCTATCGTTACGGGTAGATAAAGCATGCATAGCATTAAATCCTCCCATCCCTGCAATAGTAACCGCTGCCTCACTTCCTCCGGAGACAACCATATCACAATAGCCTAATCTGATATAATTTAATGCATCAATCATAGCATTAGCAGAAGAGGCACAAGCAGAAACTGTTGTATAATTAGGCCCCATAAAACCATGCTTAATTGAAATATTCCCGGGAGCGATATCCGCTATCATTTTTGGAATAAAAAAAGGATTGAATCTTGGCGTTCCGTCACCAGCGGCAAAGTTTAACACCTCATTTTGAAAGGTTTCCAGGCCACCTATTCCGGCACCCCAGATAACACCTACTCTAAATTTGTCTATCTTATCCAGATCTAAACCAGAATCCTTAATTGCTTCATCTGAAGAAATCAAGGCATATTGAGTAAATTTATCTAATTTTCGCGCTTCTTTTCTGTCAAAGTAATTCTGTGAATCATAATTTTTTAACTCGCAGGCAAATTTTGTTTTAAATTTTTCTGTGTCGTAATAGGTAATAGGCGCAGATCCACTTTGGCCTTCTCTCAAACCTTTCCAGTATTCTTCAATGTTATTACCAATAGGTGTTAAGGCACCAAGTCCAGTAACCACAACTCTTTTTAATTGCATTTAACCTATTTTTAAATTGATGTCTAACCCAAGTGTAAATTAAAAAAAATTATCCATGCAGCACGATTACCGCATGGATAATTATAAAACTTTATCAAGAAATCATAAATTTATTTGGCTTCTTCTATATAACTAATAGCTTGGCCAACTGTTGCGATATTTTCTGCTTGATCGTCAGGGATCTGAATATCAAATTCCTTTTCAAATTCCATTATCAACTCAACAGTATCCAATGAATCTGCCCCTAAGTCGTTGGTAAAGCTAGCTTCGGCTACAACTTCGTTTTCATCAACTCCTAATTTATCAACGATGATAGCTTTTACTCTTGATGCAATGTCTGACATAATAATTTTGGTTTTTAAAATTTAAATCGTTGGCAAAAATAAAAAACTTATGATGTAATAACACTATTTGTCGTAAAAATGTATCGTAATTTAAGAAATTTAAACTCAAGAATATTAGTTTCAACACAAATTTTCTTCCCGGAATAAAGCTAAAATCAATATAATAGACCATTTTTTCTGATTATTGTTGAAATATTCCTGACAGTTGTAAATCATATTTTTAATAAACTTAGGACTTAATTTCAAAAAGAATATTTTTGCTTAAATGAAACGAATAGTTCTTTTTGCCTCCGGCTCCGGTACTAATGTTGAAAACATTATCAATTACTTTTCTGACAATAATGAAGTTGAAATAGTCGCCGTTCTAACAAACAGAAAAGACGCTAAAGTTTTGGAGCGGTGTGCACGACTTAAGATTAGTGCTTTGTATTTTAACAGGCACGCCTTTGTAGAATCTGATTTAATATCTGACTTTTTAAAAAGTATTAATCCCGATTTAATTGTCCTCGCAGGATTCCTATGGCGAATCCCAAAAAGCATAATTGATTATTTTCCGGATAGAATCATAAATATTCATCCTGCCTTACTTCCTAAGTATGGAGGTAAAGGAATGTATGGAATGAAGGTTCATGAAGCGGTAAAGGAGAGTTTAGACCCCGAAACAGGAATTACAATTCATTATGTCAGTGAGCATTATGACGAGGGGGCAATTATTGCTCAGGTACGGACCTTAATAGATACCTCAGATACCCCGGAAACCATAGCCCAAAAAGTACACAAACTTGAATATGAACATTTTCCGAGGGTAATTGAAAAACTGTTATTTAAGTGATAATGGCAAAAAAGAATAAATTTTATGTGGTTTGGAAAGGCAAGAGACCAGGTATTTATGAAACTTGGGATGATTGCAAAGCTGCAATATCTGGCGCTAAAGGAGCCCAATATATGTCTTTCCCCAATTTTGAAATGGCCAAAAAAGCCTATAACAGCAATTACGAGGCATATAAAGGAAAAAAGAAAAACAGCCCTCAGCTTTCCTCTCAGGATCTTTTAAAAATTGGAGATCCAAATTATCATTCTATTTCTGTAGATGCAGCATCAAGTGGAAATCCGGGAATAATGGAATACCAGGGGGTAGATACTAAAACCGGTAAAAGACTATTTAAACAAGGGCCGTTTATAGAAGGCACCAACAATATCGGCGAGTTTCTTGCGATAGTTCATGGACTGGCCTATTTGAAGAAAAAAAATAGTGATCGAATTATTTATTCAGATTCAAGAACTGCCATTAGCTGGGTGAGAAAAAAAAGCTGTAATACCAAGCTTGTGGAGAACAATAAAAACAGACCTTTATTTAATCTTATTCGGAGAGCGATTGAATGGTTAAATAACAATTCATATGATACTCCTATTGTTAAATGGGAAACTAAAGCATGGGGTGAAATTCCTGCAGATTTTGGCAGGAAATGAATATACTGTTTTTTAGTTTTTAATTACGATTATTTGGACTTTCAAAAGCGTATATTTGCACCGTATTTCAAAATTCATCTATGGGTAAGCTTTTAATTGTTGGTACTGTTGCTTTTGATACTATTGAAACACCTTTTGGGAGAACAGAAAAAATTCTTGGTGGAGCTGCAACATTTATTGGTCTGGCCGCTTCACAATTTGATACAGACGCGGCAATTGTTTCGGTAGTTGGAGATGATTTGCCCTATGAACATCTACAATTTCTGTCGGATAAAAATATTGATATTTCCGCTATAGAAATTGTAAAAGGAGGTAAGACTTTTTTTTGGAGCGGTAAATATCGTAACGATCTCAACACAAGGGATACGCTCAGTACAGAACTAAATGTGCTGGCAGATTTTAACCCAATTGTGCCTGAAAACTATAAAAATTCAGATGTGGTTATGTTAGGGAATTTACATCCCAACATCCAAATGAGCGTTATCAATCAGATGGAAAAAAAACCAAAGTTAATTGTCCTGGATACTATGAACTATTGGATGAATCATACTTCGGAAGAACTAAAGGAGGTAATAAAGCATACAGATATTATTACTATAAACGATGAAGAAGCCAGGCAACTGACTAATGAATATTCCTTGGTAAAAGCTGCAACTCAAATACATAGCATGGGCCCAAAATATGTGGTCATAAAGAAGGGGGAGCATGGCGCTTTACTTTTCCATAATGAAAATATTTTCTTTGCACCAGCTCTTCCTTTAGAAGAAGTTTTTGATCCTACCGGTGCAGGTGATACTTTTGCAGGGGGTTTTGTTGGTTATTTGTCAGAGACGGAAAACGTATCCTTCAATAATTTAAGAAATGCCGTTATCCATGGATCCAATCTGGCATCATTTTGCGTAGAGCGTTTTGGGACAGAAAGAATGGCAAATTTGCAAAAAGAAGAAGTGGAGAGAAGATTACGTCAATTCAGAGAATTGACACAATTTGATATTGAATTACAATAATAAAACATGCCTCGGACTCACGGGGCTTTTTTAATTCATTTTACTAATGAGTGACGCCATTAAACACGAATGTGGAATATCTTTAATACGGCTGCTAAAGCCATTAGATTACTATAAGGAAAAATACGGCAGTATTTTTTACGGGGTAAACAAAATGTATTTAATGATGGAAAAACAGCATAACCGCGGTCAGGACGGTGCTGGTTTTGCCAGTATTAAATTAGATATGTCTCCTGGAGAACGATATATGAGTAGAGTTCGTTCTGTAGAATCACAACCAATACAGGATATTTTTGCGCAGATAAATGACCGTATTAATACGGCTTTAAAAGAAAATCCCGAATATATAGGCAATACAGAATTGCAGAAAAGGAAGATTCCATATATAGGCGAGGTGCTCCTTGGACACGTCCGATATGGTACGTTTGGCAAGAACAGTATTGAAAGTGTACATCCCTTCCTAAGACAAAATAACTGGATGCATAGAAATCTTATCGTAGCGGGTAATTTTAATATGACTAATGTTGATGAGCTTTTTGATAATTTGATACAATTGGGCCAGCACCCTAAAGAAATGGCTGATACTGTTACTGTAATAAAATTCTAAGAAAAGCTGCAAAGAATTGGGATGGTGGATATACCATGGCCGGTATGTTTGGACATGGAGACTCTTTTGTACTCAGAGATCCTTCCGGTATAAGACCTGCTTACTATTTTAAAAACGATGAGGTAGTCGTAGTTGCCTCGGAAAGAGCTGCAATTCAAACAGTTTTTAATGTTGTATATGAGGACGTTCAGGAACTCGAACCCGGTAATGCATTAATTATAAAGAAAAACGGAAGGGTCAATTCAACTGAAATATTAGAACCAAGGGAAAGAAAAGCGTGTTCTTTTGAAAGAATATATTTTTCAAGAGGTAGCGATAAAGAAATATATCAGGAGCGAAAAGAATTAGGGAAATTGATTTTTCCTCAAATATTGTCTGCAATTGACGGAGATATAAAAAATACGGTCTTTTCATATATTCCGAATACCGCTGAGACCTCCTACTTGGGCATGATCAGAGAAGCACAGAACTATTTGAATAAGAAAAAGGAAGAACAAATTCTAAAATTAGGTTCGAATATTACCAGAGAGGAATTAAATAAGATCCTAGATGTTAGACCCAGGATTGAGAAAGTGGCCATTAAGGATGCCAAACTAAGAACATTTATAACCCAGGATAGCAGCAGGGATGACCTTGTAGCCCACGTTTATGACATTTCTTATGGCTCTGTAAACAAAAATGACAATCTCGTAATCATTGATGATAGTATTGTTCGGGGCACCACCTTGAAGAAAAGTATATTAAGGATCTTAGACAGGTTATCCCCTAAGAAAATAATTGTTGTTTCCTCTGCACCACAAATTCGTTATCCGGATTGTTATGGCATTGATATGGCAAAGCTGGAAGATTTTATAGCCTTTAAGGCCACTCTTGAATTACATAAGGAGCATAATTCTATGCAGCTTGTTGATGAAATCTATCAGAAGTGTATACATCAAGTTCAAACACCTGATAAAGATGTTATTAATTATGTAAAAGACTTTTATCAACCTTTTAGCGCGGATCAGATATCTAAAAAAATTGGCGATCTTTTAAGTCCTGCAGATATTAAAGCTGAAGTACAAATAATTTACCAAACCATAGAAAGTTTACATCAGGCATGCCCAAAGAATCTCGGAGATTGGTATTTCACTGGAGATTACCCAACCCCCGGGGGAAATAAAGTTGTAAACAGGGCTTTTATAAACTTTTATGAGGGTAAAAACGTAAGGGCATATTAACATTTTTATCGATGAAATACACAAATATGTGCATTTCATCGATAATTTATGCTATTCATCGGCTTTTTAACCATAGCGAACGAAAGGCGGTTACTTTAGACTTGCCATAGCATAAGTAGGTTAAGTTCATGGTAAGATTTGGGGCAAAAAAGGTGGAGACTTCTCCACCTTTTTTATTTAACATCCCTTTTTTTTTAAATTTACTTCACATTTAATACGACTTTTCCTCACCTATTATAGTATAATAGCCAGACAAAGGTATTTCAACCAATTAAAAAGAAGTTTAGCCAAAATTTTAATCGACTCCGAAGCATTAGTATATATTTGAAGAACCATAGCATAAGTAGGTTAAGTTCATGGTAAGATTTGGGGAAAAAGGCAGGTGAAAACCTGCCTTTTTATTTTAGTATATTTTCCCCTAACAACAAATTTCTTTAATATTTCTTTTTCCCACATCTAACGATATCCTACCAGTACGCATTTCATCCAATTAAAAAGGAGTTTGTCCAAAACCTTTTTTCACAACTTCTTATTCACTTACATTTGGAAGACCATAGCATAAGTAGGTTAAGTTCATGGTAAGATTTGGGGAAAAAGGCAGGTGAAAACCTGCCTTTTTTATTTCTGATTATCAGTAAATTATACTTTTTATAGTGAAAACTTTTCTTCCCGATTCCGCTTTCAGCATAAGTACAAAGCCTAAAAATTTCCCTTTGTTATTTCTCACAATACCAGTAATTTAGTAATGCCATAGCATAAGTAGGTTAAGTTTATGGTAAGATTTGGGACGAAAAGGGTGGAGGCTTCTCCACCCTTTTCTATACAATAAAAAAAACCTCCCTAATTAATTAGGGAGGTTTTTTTCAAATCACTTCCGGACTAAAGTCTAATCGTAATTTACTTATTGGAACTGTATAATTCAGCAACTTTATCCCAGTTGATAATATTGAAAAAAGCTTTAACGTAATCCGGCCTTCTGTTTTGATAATTTAAATAATAAGCATGTTCCCAAACATCCAATCCTAATATTGGATGACCTCCGCATCCTGTGCCGGGCATTAATGAATTATCTTGATTTGGTGTAGAACAAACTTCTACCTTGCCCCCTTTATGCACACAAAGCCAGGCCCAGCCAGAACCAAATTGTGTCGCTGCCGCATTACTAAAAGTCTCCTTAAAGGCATCAAATGAACCATAGGCATCATTAATTGCCGACGCAAGTTCTCCTGTTGGTTCACCTCCACCATCCGGAGACATAATTTCCCAAAATAAGGCATGATTGTAATACCCTCCTCCATTATTTCGGACGGCGCCATTAGACATATCTAAGTTTTCTAATATCTCTTCTATAGATTTAGTTGCGAGATCTGTGTTTTCAATAGCTGCGTTAAGCTTCGTAGTATAACCATTGTGATGCTTTGTATGGTGTATCTCCATAGTTCTTGCGTCAATATGAGGTTCTAATGCATCATATGCATAGGGTAGTTTTGGTAATTCAAATGCCATTTCTAAACGTTTTAAGTTAATAATTAGAGTGAATCAAAGTTACTCTATTTAACATTTATATTGGCCTAATTATTTGTTAAGAACTCTTTAAGATTGTGTAATTTGCAATAAAAAATAAGTGCAGAACAGCTCATTTATTATCTACAACGCTTCAGCCGGATCGGGGAAAACCTTTAAGCTGGTACAAGAATATTTAAAAATTGCACTTTCCACAGAAAATTCAACTGTTTTTAATCAAATACTAGCCATAACCTTTACAAATAAGGCCGCTAATGAGATGAAAAGTCGCATTCTCGATAGCCTGTTTGAATTTAGTCACCCTAAAAAGCCTTCCACCTTATTTTTATTATTAGCCAAAGATCTGAATATTGAGCACCATCAATTACAAAAAAGGGCAAATATTACATTAAGGCAAATCCTTCATAATTACGCCTTTTTTGATATTTCAACCATTGACAAGTTCACGCACAGGCTAATTAGAACCTTTGCTAAAGACCTTAAAATTCCGCAGAATTTTGAAGTTGTATTGGACACAGACCTTTTATTGGGTGAAGGAATTGATCGGCTAATAAATAAAGCCGGGACGGATAAGGTCTTAACAAAAGTGCTGATTGATTTTGCTTTGGAAAAAATTCAGGACGATAAAAGCTGGGATATTGCTTTCGACCTTACAAAAATGGGTAAATTATCATTTGAAGAAAACCAATCTTACCACCTTGAACAGCTGAAAAACAAAAGCCCTAAGGATTTTTTAACGCTCAAAAAATTAATTCAACAAAAGATCCTTCTTATTGAGGGTGAAGTCAGAGACATTGCAAAACAAGCTCTGGATACTATTACGCATTCAGGTTTGGAATTAGAAGTATTTCCAAGGAAAACACTTCCAAACCATTTTGCAAAAATTTGTGATAGCGAATTTAATCCAACTAAGCTTTACAATAATCAGTTAGAAAATAATTTACGGGAAGGTAAAATTTTTAAATCCGGGATTGAGTCTCCCGGTCCGGAATTTGTCTCCGAATTGAACCGCTGTTTTTTAGAAATTAAAAAGAGAATTTATGACAGGGCTTTTTTAAGGAATTCCTATTTAAATATAGTGCCTCTAACGGTTTTAAACGCAATCCAGCAAGAAATTAAAACAATTGAATTAGAACGGGATCAGATTCCAATATCCTCATTCAATAAGATTATATCGAAAGAAATTCGGAACCAGCCTGCTCCGTATATTTATGAAAGGCTTGGAGAAAAATATCGTCATTATTTTATTGATGAATTTCAGGATACTTCACAAATGCAATGGAAGAATCTTATTCCTTTGATTAGTAATGCCCTGGAAAGTCAGGATGAGCAGGGTAATATGGGAACACTCCTATTGGTAGGAGATGTTAAACAAGCTATTTACAGGTGGCGCGGTGGGCGAGCCGAACAATTTTTAAATCTCATTAATAATGAAGCAAATCCTTTTGTGGTAGAACCCCAAATTAAATCACTTGAAACAAATTATAGAAGCAGGCAGGAACTAATAAAATTTAACAACGCCTTTTTTACCGCAACATGCCCATTCCTGGGTAGTCCAAAGTATAATTCACTTTTTATGGATGGCAACAAACAAAGTTTTAATGAAAAATTAGGCGGATCGGTAGATTTGAATTTTATCAAAATGCCCCAGGAAAATACAGATTTAGCATATTGTGAAGAGGTATTAAATGCAATAAAAAAAGCACGAACAGATAAATTTAATTATGCCGATATCTGTATTCTTACAAGAAAACGTAAACATGGTATTGTTTTGGCCGATTTTCTTGTAGAGCAAAATATTCCTATTATTTCTTCCGAAACACTTTTGTTAAAGAATAATCCAAAAGTCAACTTTCTTGTCAATTTATTAAAGCATATCAATGCACCGGAGGATTCAGAAATTTGCTATGAGATACTGTATTTTCTTGCTCCAAACAGAGAAAAGAAACATCAATTTATTCAAAAGTATTTGAACAATTTGCTTTCTGCTCTAGAAGACGTTTACAACTTTAATATTGACGAGCTAAAGTATAGTTCTCTGCCTGATGGCCTGGAATACGCCATAAAACAATTCAATTTAGTTGAACATTCAGATGCGTACATTACTTATTTTATGGATGAGGTCATTGATTTGGAACAAAGAGGGGATATCAGTATCGCCTCATTTATAGACCATTGGGAAAAGAAAAAGGAGAAACTTAGTATTGTAGCCCCCGAAAATTTAAATGCAGTGCAGATAATGACCATTCACAAAGCAAAGGGATTAGAGTTTCCAGTTGTTATTTACCCTTTTGCCAATACAGGAATCTATGATGAACTGGAACCTAAATTGTGGTTGCCTGTTGAGGATTTTGGAGAATTTAAAGAAGTACTCATAAATAAGAAATCTGAAGTAGTGCATTATGGGGAAGCAGCCAAAACAATTTATGAGGAAGAACAGCACAGGCTCGAATTGGATGCATTTAATATATTATATGTGGCACTTACAAGAGCGGTTGACAGGCTGGTTATAATCACTGAAATGCTTCTTAATTCTAAGAACGAATATAGATCTGATAATTACTCCGGATTATTTATCCATTTTTTAAAAACTCAGGGGATTTGGGATGAAACTAAAACCAGGTATTCCTTTGGATCAACCGAAGAAAAAGAGTCAGATCAGCCTATCCCTGAAGCACAACCCAATATTCCTTTTATAGGTACTCAAAAGAATAATGCCAATTTCAATATCGTTACCAAATCCGATAGTCTTTGGGACAGTAAAAGAGAGGAAGCAATTAAAAAAGGTAATGTAATACATTATATAATGGGACTTATTACAACCGAGAGCGATATTGAACCGGCAATTACACATATGATCAGAAAAGGAGATCTTAAAACTGAAGAAGGTCCTGAAATTAAAGAAATAGTGGCTCAAATAATTTCGCATCCTAAACTAAAGTCGTTTTATACAGCAGAGAATACAGTTAAGAATGAAAATGAAATTATAACCGAAAATGGCCTAATTTTACGCCCAGATCGTATGGTCTTTAACAAAAAGAGAGTAACAATAATTGATTATAAAACTGGTAAAAAAGCGCAAAAATATTACGAACAATTATACACCTACGCCGATGCGCTGAAAACTATGGGATATTTAGTTGAAAATAAGATAATAGTTTATATTGATAAAAAAATTACACCAGAATTCATTAACTAACTATGTACGGAAAAATTAAAGAATATTTACAAGAAGAACTAAGAAACATAAAAGAAGCCGGTCTCTACAAAGAAGAACGCATAATTACTTCAAAGCAGGACGCTGTGATTAAAGTCTCTGGGGGACAGGAGGTGATTAATTTTTGCGCAAACAATTATTTAGGCTTATCTGCTCATCCCGAAGTAATAAAAGCTGCTAAAGAAACCCTGGATACTCATGGCTTTGGCATGTCGTCTGTTCGCTTTATTTGCGGCACACAGGATATTCATAAAGAATTGGAACATAGAATTGCAAAATTTTATGGAACTGAAGATACCATATTATATGCGGCAGCTTTTGATGCCAATGGTGGAGTATTTGAACCTTTATTCTCAGCTGAAGATGCCATTATTTCTGATGCTCTAAATCACGCCTCTATAATTGATGGTGTAAGACTGTGCAAGGCCAGGCGATATAGATATGCCAATAGTGATATGGTTGATCTGGAGACAAAATTAATTGAAGCCAATAAAGACAATGCCCGTTTTAAAATAATTGTTACCGATGGCGTATTTTCTATGGACGGATTATTGGCCCCTTTGGATAAAATATGTGATCTGGCAGATAAATATGATGCAATGGTCATGATAGATGAATGCCATGCTACCGGGTTTATAGGTGAAACCGGAAGAGGCACTTTGGAAGAAAAGGGCGTCATGAACAGGATAGATATAATCACAGGGACATTAGGAAAGGCGTTAGGCGGGGCCATGGGTGGCTATACTACGGGTAAGAAAGAGATTATTGATATGTTAAGGCAACGTTCGAGACCTTATTTATTTTCCAATTCTCTTGCCCCTACCATAGTTGGCGCTTCTATAAAGGTATTTGAAATGCTTGAAGCAGACACTTCTTTGAGAGATAAGCTGGAAAAGAACACAAAATATTTTAAAAAAGGCATGCAAAAAGCTGGCTTTGATATTATTGATGGGGATTCGGCAATAGTGCCTGTAATGCTCTATGATGCTAAATTATCACAAAAAATGGCAAATATGTTGTTAGATAATGGCATCTATGTCATTGGATTCTTTTACCCTGTGGTCCCAAAAGATAAGGCAAGAATACGGGTGCAATTATCTGCTGCTCATGAAATTGAGCATTTGGACAAAGCCATTAATGCATTTATAAAGGTTGGTAAAGAGTTAAAGGAAATTGATTTTGTTAATAATTTTTAACAACTTACATTTGCAGCTAAATAAACACTTAAACTTAAAATTTTGAACATGAAACAGCTTAGCAGATTATTAGTTGTTGGCCTACTAGTATTGGCGTCTAACAACATACAAGCTCAAGATGAAGATAATCCTTGGCAAATTGGTTTTGGGGTTAACGCAGTTGACTTCTATCCAACGGGTGACGTAAGTTCCTTCGGAAATGAGTTTTTCAATGCCAATGATCATTGGAACATTCTTCCTTCGATCTCTTATGTTGGACTTAGCCGATATCTAGGTGATGGTATCTCCCTTGGCGTTAGAGGTTCTTTAAACCGTATCCAAAAAGTTGGAGACTTAGAAGTTGACGACTGGTCTTACTACGGACTTGATGGAACCGTCAAATACAATTTCTTAAAAAACACAACTATTGATCCTTTCGTTGAAATTGGCGGGGGTTATACTTGGGTTAGAGATATTGGAGCAGGTACCCTTAATGGGGGTATTGGTGCAAATGTTTGGTTTAATGACAATATTGGTTTGACTCTTCAAACACAATACAAGCATTCATTTGAGGATTATCTGCTAAAGCATTTCCAGCATATGTTAGGTCTTTCCATAAAATTTGGTGGATCTGATACTGACGGCGATGGTATTTATGACAAAGATGATGCTTGCCCGGAGGTACCAGGTTTAGAAGCTTTCAATGGTTGTCCTGATTCTGATGGCGATGGTATTGAAGACAGCAAAGATGCTTGTCCTAACGAAGCTGGTCCTAAAGAATTGAATGGTTGCCCAGATGCTGATGGCGATGGTATTGCTGATAAAGATGATGCTTGTCCAAACGAAGCCGGATTAGCTGCTCTAGCAGGATGTCCAGATGCTGATGGCGATGGTATTGCTGATAAAGATGATCAGTGTCCTAACGAAGCAGGTCCTGCTGAGAATAATGGATGCCCATGGCCAGACAAAGATGGAGACGGTGTATTAGACAAAGACGATTTATGTCCAGACATACCAGGCGTAGTAGCTAATAAAGGTTGTCCAGAAGTTACTGAAGCCGTACGTAAGACATTAAACGACTACGCTAAGACTATCTTATTTGATACTGGTAAAGCAACTATCAAAGAACGTTCAGAAGAAGTATTGAAAAATATTGTAGCTATCCTTGAAGAATACTCTTATGCAAGATTTAGCATCGATGGTCATACTGATAGCGTTGGTAGCGCAGCATTAAACCAAAAGCTTTCTGAAGAAAGAGCTTATTCCGTAATGAATTACTTAATTGAGAACGGTATTGCCTCTAACAGATTAGAAGCTACAGGTTATGGTGAAGACAGACCATTAGCAGATAATGGTACAGCTTCCGGTAGAAAAACAAATCGTCGAGTTGAAATTAACTTGATTAGAGAATAAGGTTTTAAACTTAATATAATAGAAAAAAGCTCCGCAAATGCGGGGCTTTTTTTATTTTTAGATATGCAGAGTTTTTTAAATCAGATTATTGAAGAATTGTGGAAAAAGAATGCTTCATTTGATAATCTTGTTTTTATACTCCCCGGTAAACGCGCCGGAACTTTTCTCAAAAATGGCATTTCCAAAATAGTAGGTAAAACTATTTTTGCGCCCGAAATCTACAGTATAGAATCATTTATTGAAATGATTTCCGGACTTTCCTATGCAACCAGCACCCAACAATTATTTGAACTATATAATGCTTATTTATATAATGGCAGTGACGAAAAAGAAAGCTTTAATTCCTTTTCCAAATGGGGGCAGGTTCTATTGCAGGATTTCAACGAAATTGACCGATATTTAGTCCCTCCCGATAAACTTTTTTCATACTTATCGGTAATACAGGAAATGAACCAATGGTATCTGAAACCCAACAAAACCAAATTAATAGAAGATTATCTCAGCTTTTGGAATAATCTTGAAGAATTACACGCTGTCTTTAACAATGGGCTTTTAGAAAATGGTTTGGGTCATCAGGGATTGGTTTATAGAGAAGCATGCAACAACTTATCCAATTACATTAATACTACTAAAAACAAAAAGCACATTTTCATTGGTTTTAATGCTTTGAACAAGGCAGAAGTTTACATAATTAAAGAATTCTTAAAAGAAAGTGAAGCAGATATTTATTGGGATATAGATACCTGTTTTCTTGAAGATAAAATACATGATGCGGGGTTTTTTATCCGTCAGTACATAAAGGAATGGAACTACTTTAAAATTCATCCAATAAAAGGCCTTAGTGCTAATTATGGCACACCAAAAAATATCCAAGTTACCGGAGTGCCTAAAAAAATGTCGCAAGCAAAGTATGTTGGGGATTTAATTACAAAACTATATAAGAAAGATCCGAATCAAATTAAGAATACTGCAGTTGTGCTTGGGGATGAAACACTACTAAACCCCATATTAAACTCCCTGCCTGTTGAAATTAATAAGGTAAATATCACTATGGGATATCCCTTAGGTAAAACATCTTTCGCCGGCATGTTCAATCAGCTCTTCGATCTTTATATTCAGCGAGATTCAAGGGGTTGGTTTTATAAGACACTTATGTCATTTTTGGCACATCCTCATGTTCAGAAAATACTTTCCTCTGATGAGCTAAATGTAGTTGCCGCAATAAAAATGGAAATAAATAAAGGCAACTGGATTTATATAACTCCTGCCAAATTGAAATCGATCTTCCCTGAACATTCTGATGGATTAACACTCCTTTTTTCAGAAGAAAATTATGACCCTTCACAATTCCTTGAGAAGGTAATTGCAATTATTGAACTGCTAAAAGTGAAATTTCAATTAGATGAAAACCATATAGAACTGGAGTATTTATATCACTTTTATTCGGTATTCAATGAGTTAAAATTGCATTCTATTCAATATTCATTTTTAAAGGATTTAAAAGATTTACAAAGTGTATTTAAGGATTTAATATCCACTGAAAAAGTAAACTTTAGGGGAGAACCTCTTGAAGGCCTTCAGATCATGGGGATGTTGGAAAGTAGAAACCTCGATTTTGAAACTGTAATAATTACATCTGTAAATGAAGGCATCCTTCCTGCCGGAAAGACCAATAATTCATTTATACCCTTCGATGTAAAAAGAGAATTTGGTTTGCCTGCCTTTAAAGAGAAAGATGCGGTCTATACATACCATTTTTACAGATTGCTACAACGCGCTAAAAATATCTATCTAATCTACAATACTGAGCCCGATGTAATCGAGGGGGGTGAGAAAAGCAGATTTATTTCACAATTACTTACAGATGAAAATCATCGGGAAAATATAAATTCGAAAATTGCGGTTCCTCAAATTAACGCTGTCCCCCATACCCCGGTTGTTATTGAAAAGGATGATGACGTAATGAATAAAATAAGTGCTGTTTTAACCAAAGGCCTTTCCCCCTCTTCACTTACTAATTATATTAAAAATCCAATTAATTTCTACAAACAAAAAATTTTAAAATTAAAAGAAGTATTAGAAGTGGAAGAGACCATTGCTTCCAACACCTTTGGGACAGTATTGCACAAAGCAATGGAACTTCTGTATAACCCATTCCTTGGTTCTTTTCTTACAGAAGCAAAGTTAAAAGAACAACTCCCTAAAATAAGAGCCGTTGTTAAAAGTGAACTTCTAAATATTTATGCGGAAGAGGATATTATGAGGGGTAAAAACCTCATAGCCTTTAATGTTATTGTAGCTTATATTAATAACTTCATTTCAAAGGAAATTCAGGATATCAAGCATCATAGTATCAAAATAATAGCATTGGAAAGTGATCTATCAATCAAAATTGATGTTCCGGGGATAGAGATTCCTGTAACTTTAAAAGGAACATTAGACAGAATTGATGAAAAGGACGGTATACTTAGAATACTCGATTATAAGACTGGAAACGTTATAAAATCTAATGTAGAAATAGTTTTGTGGGATGAAATCATTGAAAATTATGACCGCAGTAAAGCATTTCAGTTACTGTGCTATTCCTTTATCTATAATAGTATTAATCCAATTGATAAAATGAACGCCGGAATTATTTCCTTTAAGAATTTGAGTTCCGGGCCATTTTATTTTTCGACCAAAAATAGCCGAAATAGCTCAAAGAAGGATCTTACCATAACTAAAGAAACACTGGAACTTTTTCAGGAACAGCTGGTAAAACTGATTCAGGAAATTGCAGATCCGGCAATTCCGTTTGTTGCCAAAGAAGATTAATCATTATTTCTTATCCGGTCTGCTGGGCCTTACTTCTATTTTGCTGGGCAATGTTCTGGGATTCATTTTTAGCAGATCGGTTACCAGCTCACCTATATCCTCAGGTTGTATTTTCCAGGCATCTTTGAGGGTTGGTTCGTTATTATTAAAATGTGTAGCTACTGATCCAGGCATAATAGTAGATACCTTAATATCATATTTTCGAAGGTCCAGCATCGCTGCTTGTGTAAAACCAACAACACCAAACTTTGTAGCATTGTAACCCGCCGCTGTAGGAAAAAAATTGGTGCCGGCTAAACTTGCAATAGTTATATAATAACCTTTTGATTTTTTTAATGCTTCCACGGATGCTTTTAAAGTATGAAAAACACCGTTAAGATTAGTGTCAATCATTTGATACCAACTACTTTCAGATAATTCATCAACCGGAGCAAAATGTCCGAGCCCCGCATTGGCCACAACAACGTCGACCTTTCCCCATTTTTGAATAATTTGTGCAACAGCATTGTGCTCATCCTCAAGTTTTGTAACATCACTCACAAGGGCCAAAACGTTTGAGCCAGCTCCTAATTGCTTTGCAGCGGCCTCCAAACTTGATTTGTTTCTGCCGCTTATAGCAACTTTCATACCGGTGTCGAGTAAATTCTTCGCCACACCTAATCCTATCCCTTTGGAGCCACCTGTGATATAGGCAACCTTGCCTGCTAAATCTGCCATACTAGTTGAATTTCAATAATTAATTTCACAATTGCCTTACTATTTAAAAGTGTCAGTTACTATAACAAAAAACCCTCTTACAATACTTTGAAGGAGGGTTTTGTGGAGAATACCGGAGTCGAACCGGTGACCTCTTGCATGCCATGCAAGCGCTCTAGCCAGCTGAGCTAATCCCCCGTCTTTTAAGGAGGGTCAAAGGAACTACTTTTTGAATAAGTTTCAAAATTCCTCTGAATAAAATTTATCCTCTAATCCTTTTTTACACTTAAGACCAGAACAGGTATACGTACAGAGAATTCAGATTTGAGAATCGCATTTTTCTCCCATAAATTTTTAAAAAATCCGCGTTTCCTTCTAAATACACAAAGTAAATCGGGATTTGTGGACTGAAAATGTTCTAAAACTCCTAAATAGGTAGTGGCATTCTCTGTAACCGTTAAACTGGAACACAAATCCATAAGCGACGTGTTTATTTTGAGATCTTCATCTGAATAACCCGGAGTCTTTACAAGAAGTAAATTTACTTTTGATTTAAATTTTTTCTTTATCAGTTTTAATGGCTCAAGGATCCTCCTTTGACTTAAAATCCCGGATTTAAATGCTGTTAGAATATTTTTGATTGGCTTAAAATTTGTGCCTCTGGGTACAATTAAAGCTGGAATGTCGGTTCTTTTAACAATTCTCCCGGTTGTATGCCCTAGATATAATTCTTCTTTAATATCATTGCACCTTGGGGCAATAATAATAAGATCTAAACCAAGTTCTTTGTCAATTTCCTTAAGTCCGTCTATTAGATCACCATTATATGTAACAATCTTCAAATCTATGTTCTTGGCATTTACTTTTTCAATAACTTCCTTAACATGCTTCTTACTGCTTTCCGCCACTTTCTCGGATATATTTATCAAATCTCCTGCACCTGCCTTGGCTGTAAATACTCCCATGACATATACCCTTGAAGAGAATTCCGACGCAAAGTCAACAGCATATTGTAATGTTTCATGTGCATTTGGGGAAGTTCCAATTGGTACCAATATGTTATTCATAAGGTTTGGTATTATTAAATTAAATTTACAACTTATTCAACAAAGTATTGATGATTAGATGTGCAAAGATACTGGAAATCCCTGACATTCTTGAGCTCACCAAAGCGTGCGCTAAACATATGGAAAAAACGGGAATATTTCAATGGAATGAGGTATACCCTTCTAGGCTAGCTTTTGAAAAAGATGTTTCCAGAAAAGAACTATTTGTCCTTGAATCAGAAAATAATATTATAGGCTGCATAACCATTACACCATTTATGGATGAGGAATATATTCCTGTAAAATGGCTCACACCCAACGAAAATAACATCTATATTCACAGGCTTGCCATAAAACCGGAATATCAGGGGAAGGGCCATGCACAACAGTTAATGCATTTTGCTGAAAATTATGCTCGTGATAAGGGGTATATCTCCATACGATTGGATACATTTAGTCAAAATAAAAGGAATCAAAAATTTTATCAACAACGAGGCTATCAAAAACTTGAAAATATCTATTTCCCCAAACAAAGTGATTATCCGTTCTACTGCTATGAACTTGTTTTGTAATCCATTCCATTTTTGAAAACAGTTGTAAGCCTCAAAACAATTAATAGTCTCGCTATTCCTGCAACAATCGCCGGGATAGCCGAACCCGTATTGTCCATAACTGATACTGCTATTGTTGGTAATATACAAACATACGGTCTGGAGTCACTTGCAGCAGTTGGGATTGTTGGTTCTTTTTTATCCATGCTGATTTGGATACTTGGTCAAACCAGAAGTGCAATATCAGCAATAATCTCTCAATATTTAGGAGCAGGAAAACTGGATGATGTTAAGAATTTACCTGCACAGGCAATATTTTTTAATGTTGCACTCAGTGTTTTAGTTTTGCTTTCTACAATATTCATTGTAGAGGAAATTTTTGAATTGTTGAATGCCTCCGGGAAGATATTAGAATTTTGTGTTACGTACTATTCTATCCGCGTTTGGGGGTTTCCTTTAACTCTTTTCGTTTTTGCTGTTATGGGAATATTCAGAGGCTTACAGAATACATTTTGGCCTATGCTTATAGCAATTACAGGGGCATTGTTAAACATTGTATTAGACTTTATTCTGGTTTATGGAATATCTGATATAATTCCCGCATTTAACCTGGAGGGCGCCGCATGGGCAAGCCTTATTTCACAAGGAGTTATGGCAATAATGGCTTTTGTTCTCCTACAGTTAAAAACCAGCATCAGTCTTATCCCCAGATTTCCGATAAACAAGGAAATGGGGCGCCTGGCGATAATGAGTTTTAATCTTTTCATCCGTGCGATCGCACTTAATATTGCGCTTATTCTTGCTGTCCGAGAAGCTGCAGCGTTGGGAGACAGATATATTGGAGCTCACACTATAGCTGTAAATCTGTGGCTATTTGCTGCCTTTTTTATAGATGGTTATGGTGCTGCCGGCAATATAATGGGTGGAAAATTACTTGGAGCTAAAGATTATAATACCTTATGGAAATTAGCCAAAAAAATAGCTCTTTATGGTGGAATTGTAAGTTTATTTTTAATGATTAATGGTTTTTTATTCTACAGACCATTGGGACGACTTTTTTCGAACGATGCTGCTGTTCTGGAGTCTTTTTATTCAATTTTCTTTATTCTTATCCTTGGATTACCCATGAATTCTATTGCCTTTGTTTTTGATGGTTTATTCAAGGGTTTGGGTGAGATGAAATTTCTCAGGAATGTTCTCCTGATAGCTACTTTTTTAGGTTTTATACCCTTCTTATACATGGGTAAAGTATTCGATTCCGGTCTGCTAGGAATTTGGATTGCACTAAGTATGTGGATGATTGTAAGAGGTGGTGCCCTTGTATGGAAGTTCCGTAGAAAATTTCGCCCACTATTACAAAAGGTTTAATTTTACAGAAAACAATTCAAATGGGCACGAACAGACCCACGGGGAGTCTTTATACCAAAATTGAAAACAGAACCGCTACAATAGAATTTGGCCATCCCGCCAGTAATTCGTTCGTTACAGAACTTTTAGTGAGATTAACTAATGAACTCAGAAAGGTTTCCTCCAATAAGGATGTCTCAATAGTGGTATTAAAATCTGAAGGAGAAAGGGCTTTTTGCGCAGGGGCCTCTTTTGATGAATTGCTTGCCATATCCAACCCGGACGAAGGAACAAATTTTTTTAGTGGTTTTGCTAATGTTATCAATGCCATGCGAGAATGTACACAACCAATAATTGGTAGAATTCAGGGGAAAGCAGTGGGAGGCGGAGTCGGCCTTATCGCTGCATGCGACTATGTATTTGCTTCCGAAGCGGCCGCTGTAAGGCTTTCCGAACTATCTATAGGGATAGCACCTCTGGTTATCGCACCTGCTGTTCAACGTAAAATTGGAATAGCCGGCTTTACAGAATTGGCAATGTCTCCTAAGGAATGGAAAAATGCATATTGGGCTAAGGAAAAAGGACTTTATTCTAAGGTTTTTAATTCCATAAAAGAAATGGACAAAGAGTTAGATTATTTTATTGCGGCTATGGCATCTTATAATCCGGAGGCCTTAAGAGCTATTAAAAAGATTCTTTGGGAAGGTACCACCTCCTGGAATGAATTATTAGTGAACAGAGCTGAGGTTTCCGGTAGATTAGCTCTTATGCCAGCCAGTAAGTCAATATTAAACAGCATAAAAAAGTAATATGATGAAATTTTTAGATTTGCTTAATAGTGACCTGCTTTTTCCGATGCTAGCCTTTTTGGTGGTAGTCATATATCTTTATAATAGAATTAGAAACAGGAGAAAATTTAAAAAATAAGCTCACGTACTGTACATTAATTACAATTAACCATTACCCCTCTTTAAAGATTTAATACATATTAAGCTGATAATGAAAGGCAAACATAGAATAAGAATCACCAAACAGTTTACTTTTGAAACCGGGCATGCATTATATGGTTACGATGGCAAATGCAGAAATGTTCATGGTCATAGTTACAAACTTTCAGTGACTGTAATTGGCGTACCTATTATTGATACCTCCAATGTGAAACTTGGAATGGTTATAGATTTTGGTGACTTAAAAAAAATAGTCAAAGAAGAAATCGTGGAACCTTTTGATCATGCTACGGTTTTTAATAAAAATACACCTCATTTGGAATTAGCTCATGAGTTAAAAGATCGCGGGCATAAAGTAATTTTGGCAGATTATCAGCCAACGAGTGAAAATATGGTCATAGATTTCGCTGCTAAAATCAAAGCTCGCTTGTCTGAGGAAATACAGTTACATTCAATAAAACTTCGCGAAACAGAAACTGCCTATGCCGAATGGCACGCAAGTGATAACTAGGTTCCTTTATGTATATTTACACTAAATGAAAAGCATCTCAGTCCCAAAAGGTAAAAAGGTATATTTTGCCAGCGATAACCATTTAGGTGCTCCAACACAGGAATTAAGTCTTCCCAGGGAAAAGAAATTTGTAGCGTGGCTGGATGCCGTAAAGAGTAATGCTGCGGCTATTTTCCTGCTGGGTGATTTATTCGATTTCTGGTTTGAGTATAAAACTGTTGTTCCCAAAGGATTTACACGGACTTTGGGTAAACTTGCGGAAATTTCAGACTCAGGTGTTCCTATATACTACTTTGTTGGCAATCATGATCTCTGGATGAATGGGTATTTTGAAAAAGAACTCAACATCCCGGTTTACCATAAACCTCAACAATTCAAAATCAATAATACTACCTTTTTTATAGGTCACGGAGACGGATTAGGCCCTGGTGATAAAGGATATAAGAGAATGAAAAAGCTTTTTACTAATCGGCTGGCTCAATGGTGCTTCCGTTGGTTACATCCCGATCTTGGAGTCAGGCTGGCGCAATATTTCTCCATTAATAACAAACTAATTTCTGGAGAAGAAGACATTCACTTTTTGGGTGAAGATAAAGAATGGCTGGTACAATATTCCAAGAGAAAATTAAAAGAAAAACATTGCGATTACTTCATATTTGGTCACAGGCATTTACCTCTTGAAATCTCATTGAGTGAATCATCTTCCTACATAAATCTCGGTGACTGGATTTCTTATTATACCTATGGTGAATTCGATGGTACAAACTTCTCCCTGGAAACTTTTGGGAAGTAAATTGCGTTATCTTAAATCCTTGATTTTTAACTGTAAGCTTACCATTCCATTCCAATGATTTTCTTCCAGAGAGAAAACAGCGCTAAAAAAGTTTCCATTTTGAACAACTGAAAGCTTACTTCCTAAATTAAATCCTATAGCGCCTACCTTGCCAGTATTATTTTGAGACACTGAAAGTTTAAGATGTTTATTACCCTCTCCAACTCCTTTGGCATATCCGGTATCCCTGAGATTTTCGGACATAAATACAGGTCTCATATTACCGGGCCCAAAAGGCGCAAATTGTTGTATTATACGCAAGAGTTTCGGACTTATCTGATCTAAATCGAGTTTTGCATCAATGAGAATCTCCGGCGTTAAGAGATTTGGATCTATTGTTTTCGCAACTACGCTTTCAAATTGTGCTTTAAATATTTCGTATTGGTCTTCAACCATCGTAAGCCCAGCCGCATATTTATGCCCGCCAAACTGCTCGATAGAATCTGCGCATTGTTCTAAGGCATTGTAAACATCAAAACCCTTGACAGACCTTGCTGAGGCTGCAAGTTTCTCGCCGCTTTTGGTGAAAACTAATGTAGGCCTGTGATACGTTTCAGTAAGTCTGGAAGCAACTATTCCAATAACCCCTTTATGCCAGGTATCTTTATAAACAACAGAAGTAAATCTATTTTCCTCCTTATTTCGGAGGATCATATCAAGTGCCTCATCCGTAATCTCCTTATCCAATCCCTTTCTGTCAGTATTGAATTCTTCAATGTCTAAAGCATATTTAAGTGCCTGCTCCATATTTTGTTCTGTTAATAAATTAACCGCATATTGGCCATGCCTCATTCGGCCTGCAGCATTTATTCTTGGAGCAATTATAAAAACAACATCGGTTATAGTGAGTTTTTTCTTCTGGAGGTTATTAATTATGGCTTTAAATCCAATTCTTGGTGCTGAATTAATTACCTCGAGCCCAAAATAAGCCAATACCCTGTTCTCTCCTGTAATTGGCACAATATCCGCCCCAATAGCAGTAGCTACAAGATCAAGATATGGAATGAGATTATCAAAGCTATCCTCTCTATTAAAGTTTAGAGCTTGTATCAGTTTAAAACCAATTCCACATCCGCATAATTCATCATAAGGATAGGAACAATCTTCTCTTTTCGGGTCCAGGACTGCCACTGCATCTGGAATTTTTTCTCCCGGCCTGTGGTGGTCACAGATAATGAAATCAATTCCCTTTTCACTAGCATAGGCTACCTTTTCAATCGCTTTTATGCCGCAATCTAATGCAATAATTAGTGTAAAACCATTATCATCCGCAAAGTCAATCCCTGCATATGAAATGCCATAACCTTCTTTGTATCTGTCCGGAATGTAAGTTGCTACATTTGGGTATAGCGTCAGTAAATATGATGATAGTAAGGCTACTGCCGTAGTTACATCCACATCATACTCTCCATAAACAAGTATGTTTTCATTTGTTTGTATCGCATTTTCTATGCGCTTCACGGCAAGTTCCATATCCTTCATTAGAAATGGGTCATGGAGATCGGAGAGTTGTGGTCTAAAGAATTTTTTTGCTTCTTCGTAAGAAGTAATACCGCGTTGCAATAATAATTGTGCTATTAACCTGTTTACATTAAGTATTTTGGCCAAAGCCATTATTTGATCATCATCATGTTTTGGTTTTAATGTCCAGCGCATTATTCTAACTAATCAGTCAACTGTAAGATAAGATGAATTCATGCATTTTAAATGCAGGAATTGTTATTTTAATTTTATTATGATCAGAATAAGATCCCCATAGAACGGGCATCAATTATTATGGAATAATGTTTCAATTTTTAACGTTGCAAATTTCCTGAACATTTCCATTACTCCACAGTACTTTTCAACCGAAAGATCCACAGCTCGCTGTAATTTTTTTTCGTCGAGGTTATTTCCCCTAAAATGATACTCAATAGTAACAGCGTCATAATATTTAGGATGTTCGTCTGTAAGGTTGGCAGAAGTGTCTATACTGAATTCATCCACATCGAGCTTCATTTTTTTAATTAGCATCGCAACATCAAGACCAGAACACCCGGCCAAAGCCGATAGCATAAGTGCTTTAGGCCTTAGGCCTTTTCCTTCTCCACCTGCATCAGGACCTGCATCTATTGTTAAATTTAATCCGGAAGGATTACTACTCTCAAAGGCCATATTACCCAACCATTTCGTTGTAATTAGATTTGTTGTGCTCATAATTTTTCGTTTCTTGTGGAATACAAAAATACTATCGCTATGCCACTTGTACAACCTCTGGACCCCAATCATGATCCGCAGACCAAAAAATTGGCAGAATTTTTCAACGAAACCCTTGGTTTTTGCCCAAATTCTGTACTCACAATGCAACACAGACCGGCAATTTCTAAGGCCTTCATCAACCTAAACAAGGCGGTTATGGCCAATGAAGGAGGGGTAACTTCTGCTCTTAAACGAATGATTGCGTGGGTTAGCAGCAATGCCACAGGTTGTCGGTATTGCCAGGCCCATGCCATACGTGCCGCGGAACGCTACGGTGCAGAACAGGAACAACTGGATAATATTTGGGAGTACAGAACCCATGCTGCTTTTTCGGAAGCTGAACGCGCTGCTCTGGATTTTTCCCTGGCCGCTTCACAGGTACCCAACGCTGTTGATGAAAAAATCAAAGAACAATTATACAAATTTTGGAATGAAGGTGAAATCGTTGAAATGTTAGGGGTAATTTCCCTTTTTGGTTATCTAAACCGCTGGAACGATTCTATGGGAACAACCATAGAGGATGGAGCTGTAGAAAGTGGTGAACTCTATTTAGGTAAGTATGGATGGGAAAAGGGAAAACATAAATAAGCTTTCATGCGAAAATCAAATTTGATTTTATCCTGAGGATTTCCCAGAAGGTTTTGGTTATTTTTTTCCTGCCACGACAATTACAAATTCTCCTTTAGGAGGAATGCTTTCAAAATGCGCTAAGACTTCCGATGTTGTACCTCTAACAGTTTCTTCATACATCTTGGTAAGTTCTCTGGAAACAGATATTGGTCTTTGTGGGCCAAAATAGGTAACAAATTGTGATATGGTTTTTAGAAGCTTATGGGGTGACTCATAGAATACCATAGTTCGGGATTCTTCTGCCAAAGTTGCCAGTCTGGTTTGTCTGCCTTTTTTCAGTGGCAGGAAGCCTTCAAAGACAAAACGGTCATTGGGAAGTCCACTTATTACTAGTGCAGGAACAAAAGCAGTAGCTCCCGGAAGACATTCAATTTCGATATTCTGTTCAACACAAGCCCGGCTTAGTAAAAACCCAGGATCGGAAATAGCGGGAGTACCGGCATCAGAAATCAGTGCAATTTGATCTCCGCTTTTAAGTTTTTGCAAAATGCCATCTATCGTTTTATGCTCATTGTGCATATGATGACTCTGCATTGGAGTATTAATGTTGTAGTGCTGTAAAAGTTTTTTGCTAGTGCGGGTGTCTTCAGCCAGTATCAGGTTTACTTCCTTTAGAACTTTTATCGCCCTAAAGGTAATATCTTCCAAATTTCCAATAGGTGTTGGAACAATAAATAACTTGCCTGTCAGCACTAATTTAAGATCTTAGCATATTTTGTTGAATATGAGTAACATGAATTTCTCATAATCGAACTTAACCCAGTATTTAAAATTATGAGAACCTACGTTCTATAAGAGCAAGAAACCTGGTTTCATATTCTTCTTTTCCTGACCATTTATTGTAATCTGGTTTAACCATATTTTCAATAAAGGCTATAGAACGCTCATGAGAATCAATGGTGTTCAACTGGGAGATTACTCTGTTAAAATCTTCTGTGCTATCATTAAAAAGATGTTTAACAAAAGCTAGCCTGTCGTTCAAGCCCACAGTTATTTCCTTGTTAGAAAGTTTCTCATTTAACGATTTGGGCGTAGAAACTTCTTTTATTTCCTGAGATATATGTGCTGAGGTTTTATTATTATCAGCTTTGGTAGTCTGAGGTTTTGCCACAAATTCCGCGAATAGCCTGTCGTTATCCTCATCATTCGGCATTTCAGATACCATCCCTTTAATAGTATCAATTCCCTGAGTAATAATATCTTCTTCGTGCGGGTTATTTTCAGGAACGTGTTTATTCTCATTCATTACGGCATTGGCCATTTTTTCAAACCGGGACGCCAGAACATTTTTTGATACGTCAATTTCAATATCGTTTAGCTTTTCATCAATAAACTTAAGAACGGCCAATTTCTCATAAAGATTTCTGGCAGCTTCATACAACTCCGGTATCTCCATCTCCTCAAGACTCTTTGATGTAATAATATCTGTAGACATCTTGATTAATTCCTCTTTCAGTTTTCGCTTCATTTCTTTTTATTTAGACTAAACAGTAAAGGTCTATCTTTTTTAATACTTTTATATTTCGTTAACATAAATAAGGGAATAAATCCCTTACTATGCAATAAAATTACAAAATGTTTCTCGAAAACACTGTTAATCATAAGGAACAATTCGGTTGGATAGAGGTTATCTGTGGCTCAATGTTTTCCGGGAAAACGGAAGAATTGATTCGTAGACTTAAACGGGCCCAGTTTGCGAAACAAAAAGTAGAAATTTTTAAGCCAATTGTAGACACCAGATATCATATAGAAAAGGTAATCTCTCATGATGAAAATGAAATTCGTTCCACGCCGGTACCCGCGGCGGCAAATATCCGGCTACTGGCAGACGACTGCGATGTAGTTGGGATAGATGAAGCGCAGTTCTTTGATGATGAAATTGTGACAGTTTGCAATGATTTGGCGAATATGGGTATACGTGTTGTTGTTGCAGGCCTGGATATGGATTTTAAAGGAAATCCCTTCGGTCCAATGCCGGCTTTGATGGCCACAGCGGAATACGTAACCAAAGTTCATGCTATTTGCACACGCACGGGAAATCTTGCCAATTATAGTTTTAGAAAATCCAACAATGATAAATTGGTATTGCTCGGTGAAACAGAAGAGTATGAACCCTTAAGCAGGGCGGCATTTTACAAGGCTATGCTTAAAGAAAAAATAAATAACATGACCGTAGAAGCGGAGGAAATAAAACGAGCCAAAAAGGATGCCAATGCCAAAAGCTAAGGAAACTACATTGGAATTGGATCTGGTTGCTTTAGAACACAATTACAATTATATAAGAACCAAACTACATCCTTCCACAATGTTCCTGGCTGTTGTAAAGGCTTTTGCCTACGGAAGTGATTCTGTCATCATTGCAAAAAAACTGGAGAAACTCGGTGTAGATTATTTAGCTGTAGCTTATGCCCGTGAAGGAATGGTTTTGAGGGAGGCCGGGATTAAAACCCCTATTCTTGTATTGCATGCACAGCCTTCCAATTATTCGATGATCATAAAATATTGCCTGGAACCCAGTATATATTCCCCCAGAGTACTTCGCGAATTCCTTAAGGCCTCTAAGGTCGAGAAACAAAAAGCCTATCCGGTACATTTAAAATTCAATACAGGCCTCAACAGGCTTGGATTTTGGGAAAATGATATTGACTATATCGCGGATATGCTTACGAATAGAGAAGAATTGAAAATAAAATCAATATTTTCTCATTTGGCTGCCTCTGAAGATAAATCAGAAGAAACATTTAGTAATCATCAGATAAATTCCTTTAAAAAGATTGCCAGGGAATTTAATTCCAAATTAAGAATCAATCCATTTATGCATATTTTAAATACCTCCGGGATATTCAATTATCCTGAAGCGCAATTTCAAATGGTGCGGAGTGGAATAGGCCTTTATGGATACGGAAATGAAGCGAAGTACGACGCTGAATTGCTTCCTGTAGCGACATTAAAAACTGTAATCTCCCAGATACACACTATAGAACCAGATGAGAGCGTAGGTTACAACAGGGCTTTTAAGGCTGAGGGACACAAAAAAACAGCGACTCTACCTCTCGGTCACGCAGATGGAATAGGCAGACAATACGGCAATGGAAAAGCTTCGGTTCTGGTCAACGGTGTGGAGGCGCCAATTATTGGTAATGTTTGCATGGATATGATCATGATTGATATATCAGATATTGAATGCAACGAAGGTGATGAAGTTATAGTATTTGGTAAAGGGCATTCCGCAGAGACTTTTGCAGCCGGAGCAAATACGATTTCGTATGAAGTTTTAACTGGTATTTCTCAAAGGGTTAAAAGGGTAATTATAGGAGCTTGACGGTCTGTTTGGCATATTGTTAAGCATAGTTATTTTGAGTATCTTACCAGTGCATTTATTATCTAACCATTTAAAAACTAATAACATGTTAAAAGAATTTAAGAATTTTATTATGACCGGCAATGTAATTGATTTTGCAGTTGCGGTAATCATGGCCGGAGCCATAGGCCTCGTTATTAATGGCTTCGTAGCGGACATTATTATGCCAATAGTAGGAGAATTTGCTGGAGGAGTAGATTTTGCCAATTTAAAGTATGTCCTCACAGAGGCTTCAGGGGTTGAAGGAGAAGCGGGCTATGTAGCAGAAAATGCAGTTCGATGGGGTGCGTGGGTAAACACCATTGTTAATCTCCTTATTGTTGGATTTGTAATGTTTATTATCGTTAAGGCTTATAACAAAACAAAAACGCCACCACCACCGCCAGCTCCTTCAGGACCAAGTCAGGAAGAGCTATTAACACAAATCAGAGATTTACTGAAAAAATAATTAGATATAAAGCTTCCACTTCGGGAGTTACCGCTACATTACTAAATTAACCTAAAGGCCACCATTTAGCTTTCGCAAACTGAATTGGTGGCCATTTTTTTAATGTTGTTAATTATATAACATTTTGTTATATTTTTATATTTTTAATAAAAAGTCTTGTTCTTCAACATTGGTTGCAATACCTTTGAGCACTAAATTGTAAAGACATGAAGGTAGCTGTGGTAGGCGCCACCGGTATGGTTGGTGAGGTAATGCTTAAAGTGCTCAAGGAACGAGATTTTCCAATAACTGAATTGTTATTGGTAGCATCAGAGCGATCTGTTGGCAAAAAGATGTCCTATAATGGACAATCCATTAGCGTAATAGGCCTTGAGGATGCCGTTGCTGCGCGTCCGGATCTGGCTATTTTTTCTGCCGGAGGAGAAACATCATTAACATGGGCGCCAAAATTTGCAGCAATGGGTACAACTGTAATTGATAACTCTTCTGCCTGGCGCATGGATCCTGAAAAAAAGTTGGTAGTTCCGGAAATTAATGCAAATACGCTTACGAAAGAAGATAAAATAATTGCCAATCCCAATTGTTCAACTATACAGCTTGTTATGGTACTGGCACCCTTGCACTCCAGATATAAAATGAAGCGGGTTGTGGTTTCCACATATCAATCCGTTTCAGGTACAGGGGTAAAAGCCGTAAAACAGTTGGAGAATGAAATGGCCGGAATACAAGGTGAAATGGCATATCCATATCCTATCAACAGAAATGCTTTACCTCATTGCGACACTTTTATGGACAATGGGTATACGAAGGAAGAAATGAAATTGGCGAGGGAACCCCAAAAGATACTGGACGACCGTACATTTTCAATATCAGCAACCGCTGTGCGTATTCCTACAGCAGGAGGTCATTCTGAATCGGTTAATGTTGAATTTGAATCTGACTTTGAACTAAATGAGGTGAGAAAAATTCTAAATAATACTCCGGGTGTTGTTGTGCAGGACAATCCGGATACCAACACATACCCTATGCCAGTTTATGCGCATGATAAAGACGATGTTTTTGTGGGGCGAATTCGAAGAGATGAAACCCAACGAAACACTTTAAATATGTGGATAGTTGCTGATAATCTCAGAAAAGGTGCGGCAACCAATGCAGTTCAAATTGCCGAATATCTGGTGCATAAAGAACTCATCTGATAGTAGTATCATAAAATCTGTTAAAACCTTTAACTGCATGGGCACTTAAAGGTTTTTTTATGGTATTTTTGGTCTTCATAAATTTTAACTACCATGAAAAATATAGGGATATTATTACTTCTTATTTTAACAAATATTTCTTGCCAGAAATCAGATAAAAAAGATGCCATTGCCGTGAACTATCCAATGACTAAAAAAACAGATTCTGTTGATACTTATTTTGGGACGACAGTTGAGGATCCTTACCGTTGGTTAGAAGACGACCGAAGCGAGGAAACAGAAAAATGGATAAAAGAAGAAAACACAGTTACTTTTGGGTATTTGGAAAAAATACCATTTAGGAAAGATCTGAAAAACAGATTGGAACAACTATGGAACTACGAAAAACTTAGTTCCCCTTTTAACGAAGGTGATTACACCTATTTTTATAAAAATGACGGGCTCCAAAACCAATATGTGCTTTACCGTCAAAAAGAGAACCAGGAAGCTGAAGTTTTTTTAGACCCAAATAGTTTTTCGGAAGACGGAACTACTTCCCTTATGGGTCTGAGTTTCACTAAAGATGGCTCAATGGCTGCCTATGCCATTTCGGAGGGTGGAAGTGACTGGAGAAAGGTAATTGTAATGGAGACTGAAAATAAAACTATTGTTGAGGATACCCTTATTGATATAAAATTTAGTGGCTTATCCTGGTACAAGAATGAAGGTTTATATTATTCTAGTTATGATAAACCTAAAGGAAGTGAACTCTCTGCCAAGACAGACCAGCACAAACTTTATTACCATAAGCTGGGAAGCCCGCAAAGCACAGATAAATTAATTTTTGGAGGTACTCCTGATCAAAAACACAGGTATGTAGGTGCAAGTGTGACAGAGGATAATAAGTACCTCCTTATTTCAGCCGCAAATTCTACGGCTGGGAATAAGCTTTATTTAAAAGATTTAAGTAAGCCGGATAGTAAGCTTATAACCATATTAGACCATGAGGATTCAGATACCGACTTCATTGAAAATGTTGGCTCAAAGCTATACTTTGTTACCAATTTAGATGCACCAAATAAGAAGATCATTGCTGTAGATGCTTCAGACCCTAGTCCGGCAAATTGGGAAGATATTATACCTGAAACAGAGCATGTTCTTAGTCCGAATACCGGTGGGGGTTACTTTTTTGCAGAATATATGGTTGATGCTATCTCTAAAGTTTTGCAATATGATTACAACGGTAAGCTAATCCGGGAAATAAAACTGCCTGGTATAGGTAGCGCGAATGGCTTTGGTGGAAAAAAAGAAGAAAAGGAATTTTACTTTTCCTTTACCAATTATAATACCCCGGGTTCATCTTATAAATACAATGTGGAAACGGGCGAATATGTCCCTTACTGGAAACCACAAATTGATTTTAATCCGGATGACTATGAGTCTAAACAGGTTTTCTATACATCTAAAGATGGAACAAAAGTCCCTATGATTATAACTTATAAAAAAGGACTGGAACTTAATTCTAAAAACCCGACCATTCTTTATGGCTATGGTGGATTTAATATAAGCCTTACCCCTTCTTTCAGCACTATCAATGCCGTTTGGATGGAGCAGGGTGGTGTTTATGCTGTGCCAAACTTGAGAGGTGGTGGAGAATATGGGAAAAAATGGCATAATGCCGGTATAAAAACAAAAAAACAAAATGTGTTCGACGATTTTATAGCTGCCGCAGAGTATCTTATTGAAAACAAATATACCTCATCGGAGAATTTAGCAATTAGAGGTGGTTCTAATGGTGGTCTTTTAGTAGGAGCTACAATGACCCAAAGACCTGAACTAATGAAAGTAGCACTACCGGCTGTAGGTGTTTTGGATATGCTACGGTATCATACTTTCACTTCAGGTGCAGGTTGGCATTATGATTATGGCACTTCAGAAGATAGCGAAGAAATGTTTGAATACTTAAAAGGTTACTCTCCTTTACATAATGTTAAAGAAGGAGTTGAATACCCCGCTACCCTGATTACAACTGGAGATCATGATGACCGTGTTGTACCTGCACATAGTTTTAAATTTGCGGCTGAACTTCAGGAGAAACAATCTGGTCCTAATCCTACTCTTATTCGCATTGAAACTAATGCCGGTCACGGAGCAGGAACCCCAGTCAGTAAAACAATTGAACAATATGCCGATATATTTGCATTCACCTTATATAATATGAACTATAAGGAATTACCCAACAGAGCGGTCATCAAGGAATTTAAAGAATAACTATCAATAATACAGAACAAAATCCGTTTCTGTAGAAACGGATTTTTTTTTGAAAGTCAATAAGCTATTATCATGTTAAAAATAACCGGTCTATCTTTTGCCTATGATAAGGATTCGGTATTGGATGATATTGGGTTTTCTGTTGAAAGAGGTGAGCATCTTGCCATAATGGGCGAAAGCGGTTGCGGTAAAAGCACTCTTTTACAGCTAATTTACGGTTCTCTGCAACCGGTATCAGGAGAAATATATTGGGGGAAGAAAAAGGTAAAGGGGCCTCTTTATAAACTCGTCCCGGGAGAGTCTTACGTAAAATATATGTCACAGGGGTTCGACCTGATGGGGGTAACTACCGTTTCAGAAAATATTGCTGAGTTTCTCTCAGTAATTTATCCAAAAGAACTAAAAGAACGTACTCAAGAATTGCTTGAGGTTATTGAAATGAAGCAGTTTGCAAATACCAAGGTAAAGCATCTGAGTATTGGACAGCAACAGCGCGTTGCTTTAGCCAGGGCTTTAGCTCAAAAGCCCGAGTTGCTGCTGCTGGATGAACCGTTCAGTCATATCGACAATTTTAGAAAAAACAGCCTGAGAAGAAATTTGTTTAACTATCTGAAAGAGGAGCAGATTACTTGCTTAACTGCTACTCATGACCATAATGATATATTGCCCTTCGCAGACAGGGTACTTGTGCTTAAGGATAGCCAAATATTGGCTGACGAACCTATATTGGAATTGTATAAAAATCCCGGAAACCTCTATATTGCTTCACTCTTTGGGGAAGCCAATTTAGTGCCTATAAACGTTATAAAATCATATGCGGATACCAAACGTAAAATTATTGTCTACGCCCATGAGTTTAAGGTATCTAGAAATTCTGGGCTTCCTGTAGTTATAAAAAAATCATACCCTATGGGAAGTCATTATCTGATTGAAGGAATTACCGAAGAACAGATAATCTATTTCCATTCAGAAAGGGACATTAAGCCAGATACAGAAGTCTTCCTTAATATCGCTCTTGAAACAATTAACGAAAGACTAAAGCTCCAATCGATCGCAGGAGGATGAATAAAGAATTGATTTTGCAGGAATTAAAGTTCAGGGCTGTCCGAAGTAGCGGTGCAGGTGGCCAACATGTTAACAAAGTATCTACAAAAGTAGAACTGACTTTGAACATTCCTATTTCCATGGCTTTTAATGAATCTGAAAAAGAACGCTTATACAAAAATCTGAAGAGACGGCTTACATCGGAAAACAATCTCCTGGTACAATGTGATGATTCCCGTAGCCAACATAAGAATAGGGAAATTGCAGAGGACCGATTGCTAAACCTAATTGAAGAGGCGTTAAAAGTTCCAAAAAAACGCAAAAAAACTTCCCCCTCCAGGGCTTCAGTGGAAAAACGATTGAAATCTAAGAAAGCAATAGCGAAAAAGAAAGCCAGCCGAAAAAAACCGGAAGATGAATAATTAGATTATTGGTCAACCGTATTTACTAAAGTCCCAATTCCGTCAATTTCAATTTTGATTTCATCCCCTTTTTGTAAAGTAAATCCTGAAGGCGGCACTATTCCTGTTCCGGTCATTAATAAGCTTCCGTTTGGAAAAGTGTTTTCGGTATACAGGTAACTTACCAAATCTTCAAACTTTCTTTTAATTTGATCTATCCCTATCTCACCGGTAAATACCTGTTTACTCCCTCTGCTTATTTCGAGCCTTATTTTTGTTGTTCTTGGAAGAGGTCCTTCAATAACCAAAATACAGGGGCCAATGGCTGCAGAACCATCATAAGTCTTTGCCTGGGGCAAATACAAAGGATTTTCTCCTTCAATGCTTCTGGAACTCATATCATTCCCAATGGTGTATCCCACAATTTTACCAGATGAGCTAATTACCAATGTCAACTCCGGTTCCGGAACGTCCCAGTCAGAGTCTTTTCGTATTCTGACTTTACCTCCGGAACCTATTGCTTTGTGCCCCAACGCCTTAAAAAACAATTCGGGTCTTTCTGCGACATATACCCTTGCATAAAAATTACTTCCTCCTTTTTCTCGCGATTCTTCTTCACGTCCTAGTTTGCTATTGAAATATGTCACACCACTTGCCCAGATTTCCTGGCTTCCTACCGGGGCAATTAGTTCTTTTTTTAAGTAAACTTCTGGATCTCGAAGAGGCTTCAGCTCTGATATCAGTTGTGTTATTTTTGTAAAAAGGTTATTATCATTAATAAATGAATCCCAATCTTTATTTTCCAATAGATAAAATGTTCCTTTATTCTCTATCAGAATTCCTTTAAATACCTTATAAACTTTCATTTGAATATGGATTGCGCAATCAATTAAAGATGGCAGATGACCTGGAACAATTTATTGAAAAATATGCGATTCTGAGTATTTTTTAAGTATTCATTTTACTAATGGTATCAAAGAATCTTTTCAATACAAATCGTTTTTTGATTAAAATCAAAGCAATGTCCTTCAGATTTCCCCAAGAGAATTTTCCCTATAGGGCTTAATGCAGAAACACAATATATTTGTGTAGAACCCTTTTTAAAAGCTCCTGCCGAAATTGAAATGTAATACGCACTATCGGCAGTGACTACAAGACTGCCCTGAACAACTTTAGCAGGGTTGTTCGAAGTACTAATGCCGGCCAATACTTGTCTCATCTTTTCTGCTTCATATAGTTGATGTCCAAGCTTCTCCCTTTCAAGTTGAATCATAGCCCTTCCCGTTTCATGTTTGTCCCCGGCGCTACTTTTTGTCTCAGATTTCAGTGAATCGTTAATGCTCTCAATGGTATTTCTTATGCGGAATATTCTCTCCTCTGCAAATGATTCACAAAATCTGCGTAATTCATCCTTGATCGCCAATGAAATTTCCATGTCAGGTTAAATCCGCTAAATTTTTTCCTACCAAACTTCCTATAGCGATCCCCATGCCTCCCAGCCTTACCCCACAAATTAAATTATCGGAAAGTTGCTTTACAATCGGTCTCTTTTTATTCCCTATCCCCATAATACCGCTCCATCTATGCTCAATCTCAAAATCAGTATTGGGTAAAATGATTTCGTGCAACATGGCATCCAGTCTATTCTGAATTAATTGTGTTTGTCCAAATTCTGATGTTTCTTCCGTTTTAAAATCCAGATTTCGGCCCCCACCTAAAAGAATACGATTCTCTATATTTCTGAAGTAATAAAAACCCTCATCCAGGTGAAAAGTCCCCTTAATCTGCAGATTATTAATTGGTTTTGTAATCAATACCTGTGCCCTGGCAGGTTTCACTTCCTGATCTAAAAGCTGATTGGCAAATCCATTTGTTGCGATAATAAGCTTTCCTGTCTCAAACTCAAATTGATTAGTACAAACTTTTACAGTACCCTGACCATCATCAAAAGAAGTAACCTCAACGGAATTTAAAATGTTAATCCCGGAACGACGAACCAACGACAACAAAGCGTTCATCATAGTCCCTGTATTAATTTGAGCTTCAAACCGACTAGAGATGTAATGATCGTGGATATTACCAAAAGCAAAAGTGTTGGATTGCAAATAATATGGCCCTTGCTCGTAAACTGATTCGAGCAAATTATTTACGCTCCCCAGAGCTTCATAACACTCATTAAATAATTTAGTGTCTTCCTTTAAAAAAAGTTCATGCCCTCCAAGTTGTTGAAAATCCATTTTGGAGTCCCCCAGGGTATTTCGTAATAGTTGAATACCTTCCCATCTGCTTCTCACAAGTTGCAGCGCTTCCTCTTCGGTATGGCTTTTAAGGTCGCTAACAATTTCTGAGATGCTGCCAAAACAGGCAAATCCGGCATTTTTTGTGCTTGCACCCTGCGGCAATACCCCTTTTTCAAGAATAAGAATTTTAGCTTTTGGGTATTTTTTGCTCAAATAATATGCACAATTTAGGCCAACAATCCCGCTTCCAACTATTGTAAAATCAATGTTGGACAACCATGTTTTATATTCCCAATAACTAAGATTCATAGTGTTATAAAAAACTCCGACATTGGCCGGAGTTTAATTCTATTCTTTTGGTTTAGGATCCATCTTAAAATCTTCCATGAATTTTGTAGTATAATTCCCTGCCAGATAATCCGGATGATCCATTAATTGCCTATGAAAAGGTATCGTGGTCGCTATGCCTTCAATCACAAATTCGTCCAAGGCCCTTTTCATTTTATTAATTGCTTCTTCCCTTGTCTGGGCCGATGTAATAAGTTTAGCAATCATTGAATCATAATTTGGTGGAATTGTATATCCGCTGTAAACATGAGTGTCCAACCGTACTCCGTGACCTCCCGGAGTATGCAAAGTTGTTATTCTTCCCGGTGAAGGTCTGAAGTCGTTATAGGGATCTTCTGCATTAATTCGGCATTCAATGGCGTGAAGTTTGGGAAAATAGTTTTTGCCTATAATAGGCACTCCTCCTGCTACCAATATTTGTTCCCTAATCAGGTCATAATCCACTACTTGTTCTGTAATAGGATGTTCTACCTGTATACGAGTATTCATTTCCATGAAGTAAAATTCCCGATGTTTATCTACCAAAAATTCTATGGTCCCTGCACCTTCATATTTTATATATTCCGCAGCCTTAACCGCAGCATTTCCCATTTCTTCCCTCAGATTATCGGTCATAAAGGGAGAAGGGGTTTCTTCGGTAAGTTTCTGATGTCTTCTTTGGATTGAGCAATCTCGTTCTGAAAGGTGGCATGCCTTGCCGTACTGATCTCCGATGACCTGAATCTCAATATGCCTTGGTTCTTCAATAAGTTTTTCCATATACATCGCGCCATTGCCAAAGGCGGCTGTTGCCTCCTGAACGGCACTTTCATAAGCCGCTTCAATATTCTCTTCTTTCCAGACTGCTCTCATTCCTTTTCCCCCACCACCCGCTGTAGCCTTTAGCATTACGGGGTACCCCATTTTCTTTGCTTCTTTTTTTGCATGGCCAACATCTTTCAGCAAACCTTCAGAACCGGGAATAGTGGGCACACCTGCCTTTTTCATGGTCGCTTTGGCAGTAGCTTTATCTCCCATTTTATCTATATGCTCTCCGGAAGCACCAATAAATTTAATTTTGTGTTCCGCACAAATTTTGGAAAATTTTGAATTTTCAGATAAAAATCCATAGCCGGGATGTATTGCATCCGCATTAGTAATTTCTGCTGCAGCAATAATATTGGGTATTTTCAGATAGGATTCGTGGCTGGGTGCCGGGCCAATACAAACCGCCTCATCGGCGAATCGCACATGCAGGCTCTCTTCATCTGCTTTTGAGTACACGGCCACCGTCTTTATACCCATCTCCTTACAGGTCCTTATAATACGCAAGGCTATTTCACCTCGGTTCGCAATTAGTATTTTTTTAAACATAGTTTTTACTAAAAGATTCTTAAGACACCAAAATCAAACATTTAAATGTGTTTTGATAACAAGTCCTTGTAAATAATTTTTAAGAGGGATCTACCAGGAATAAAGGCTGGTCAAACTCCACCGGAGAAGAATCCTCAACTAACACTTTTATTATTTTACCTGAAACTTCAGATTCTATATCATTGAATAATTTCATTGCCTCAATTACACACAATACATCACCCTGTGATATATTAGCACCAACCTCAACAAATGGCGGTTTGTCCGGAGATGGTTTTCTATAAAAAGTGCCAATAATGGGCGATTTAATAGTAATATATTTAGAGTCTTCATCTGTGCCCGAAGTATCTGCACTTGCTTCAGGAGTAGCTTCCGCGCCGGATACTGGTGCAGGTGCTAAAGATGGAGCAGCAGGTGCAGCACTAACCGGTATTTGCTGCACATAGGTAGTAGATTCCGGTTGTGTGTTAAATGCTCCTGTCCTAATGGTTATTTTAATTTCATCGGTTTCAAGTTTCACTTCACTAGCGCCCGATTTGGCTACAAATTTTATTAAACTTTGAATTTCTTTTATATCCATGGAATTCTATTTTATTCGTTATTGTTATTATATGCCCATTTTAAATATATGGATCCCCAGGTAAATCCTCCTCCAAAAGCTGCAAATACCAGGTTATCTCCCTTTTTCAGTTTCGATTCGTAATCAGACAGTAATAAAGGTAGTGTTGCTGAGGTTGTATTCCCATATCTTTCAATATTCATCATCACCTTAGACTCTTCCAATTCCATCCTCTTTGCCGTCGCATCAATAATTCTTTTATTTGCCTGATGTGGTATTAACCAATCTACATCATCATGTGTAAGATTGTTACGTTCCATTATTTTCGCCGCCACATCTGCCATGTTTGAAACAGCAAATTTAAAAACCGATTTTCCATCCTGAAAAACATAATGTAATTTGTTTTTGACAGTTTCTTCGGTCGAAGGCATTAGAGAACCTCCTGCTTCAATCCTCAAAAATTCTCTTCCGGAACCATCAGATCTCAAATATTCATCTTGTAAGCCCAATCCTTCATGATTTGGTTCAAAGAGAACCGCTCCGGCTCCATCACCAAAAATTATACAGGTGGTTCTATCTGTATAATCAAGGATAGACGACATTTTATCAGCACCGATCAGCAGGACCTTTTTATACTTCCCGGATTCAATATAGCGCGCTGCAGTAGACATTCCATATAAAAAGTTAGAACAAGCAGCCTGCATATCAAATGAAAATGCGTTTATAGCCCCAATCTTTGTGGCTACATAAGCTGCTGTTGAAGCAACCGGCAAATCAGGTGTTGCAGTTCCAACAATTACGAGATCAATTTCTGTCGGATCCAAATTAGACTTGCTTATTAAATTTTCTGCCGCCTTAATGGCCAGATAAGAAGTGCCCTTATCTTTATCTTTTAAAATTCTTCTTTCTTTGATTCCTGTTCTGGTGGTTATCCACTCATCCGTAGTATCCACCATAGTTTCCAAAATTTTATTGGTTAACCTGAAGTCTGGTAAGTATGCCCCTACAGCTGTAATCGCTGCTGTTATTCTGCCCATAATAAGTGCGGTTATTATCAAGAAACCTTAAAAAATGGTCGAAAATCCGTGAAAAATAGTCAATTTTTAGGACTTTTTAACCAAAAAGATAATATTTAAAGATTTTGGTCTACGCCATAAAAAAACTCCCATTCATTTATAAGTGGGAGTTTAAAATTATAGCACGGTATACTATACTGTTTCTTCTTCTGTCTTATCAATTAGAACCTGCCCGCGGTAATACAACTTACCTTCGTGCCAATGCGCTCTGTGATATAAGTGCAATTCTCCTGTCGTTGGATCCTTTGCAAGAGTAGGGGCAACTGCCTTATAATGAGTTCTTCTCTTATCCCTTCTTGTTCTGGATATTTTCCTTTTAGGATGTGCCATTTTATAATCTATTTATCCGTTAGTAATTTTTTTAATGCCTCCCACCTGGGATCTATTTTATTCTTGTCTTTCTTATTCTCTTTTGGCTGCAATTCTTCAAGCCTTTTGAGTGCATCTGAATTTAATGTCCCGTCTAATACCCCGGGATGTATGCGCTTGGAAGGCACCGACAATACAATCATTTCATAAATGTATTGTGCAATATTAACCTGATGTTCTCCATGTGGAATAATGAGTATTTCATCATCCTCGTCATTAAAGGCTTCACCGAACTTCACTAAAAGTTTCAACGAAGCTTCTATATTCTGATCAAAAGGTTCATTAGTAAGATCACAATGGAGATTTACTATACCTTTCGACTTCATTTCAAGCTCGAGAACCGTAGACAATTTGTCCAATGCAATGTGCAGGCTAATAGCCGCATCATTAAATTCAAGGTAATCAAAAGATTCAAAGAACGTATTGTCTATATGATATTCAAACTTGTGTTTCCCTTGTTTTAATCCTGCAAAAGGAATACTGTATTCCTTATTCTTCATGGCGCTATACACTAGTTTAAGGCGTGCAAAGATACCTTTTTTTTCTAAAAACCCAATTAAAAAGAAAATATATTTCCCAAGGAATATACCCGAAACAAATGGGTTATATTCAAATTATCAACGTTTCATTTTCTGTTTTTGCAAAGGGTTCTTCATTAGCTTTTGAAACTCTTTCCTTTTCCTGAAGATACTTATTGCCATAAAGACAGCTTCTTTAAAAGAAGCCGGATCGGCCTTTCCTTTGCCCGCTATTTCATAAGCTGTCCCGTGATCGGGAGAAGTGCGCACTTTTGACAAACCAGCAGTAAAATTCACTCCCTTGCCGAAGGAGAGCGTTTTAAACGGAATTAAACCCTGATCATGGTAGGCAGCTAGAATTGCATCAAAGCTCTTATACCCTTCAGATCCAAAAAAACTGTCAGCCGCATAAGGGCCATATACCAAATGTCCGTCATCTGATAATTCGCGAATAACCGGTTTTAGAACTTCATCATCCTCCTTGCCAATGACACCGTTGTCTCCACTATGAGGATTAATCCCTAAAAGAGCAATTTTTGGTTTTCGTATACCAAAATCCATCTTTAAGGTATTCTCCATAATCCGGATTTTATTGCGAATAAGTTCAGGTGTAATGGCTTCCGGTACATCCTTTACAGCCAAGTGATCTGTAAGTAAACCAATTCTAAGATTATCAGTAACCATGAACATCAAACTTTCCCCTTCCAATTCACTCGCCAGATAATCTGTATGTCCGGGAAAGTTAAAATCTTTAGTTTGTATATTTTTTTTATTGATTGGAGCTGTCACCAATAAATCTATTTCATTATTTTTTAAAGCATTTACAGCGGTCCGAAGCGACTTTAAAGCATATTTACCACTTTCTTCAGTAGCTTGTCCATAGTTAATGTTTGGAGTTTCGGTCCAGGCATTTACTACATTAATTTTACCTGCTATTGCCTTTTGAACTTCTTTAATCCCGTTGTAGCTAATATTAATTTTGAGATCGTTCTTGAATTTCGAAATGGTCTTGTTTGACGCAAAAATAATTGGGGTGCAAAAATCAGTCATTCTGGAATCCTCAAATGTTTTCAGGATTACTTCGCCTCCTATGCCATTTAAATCCCCTATGGAAATCCCAACCCTTATTTTTGCCAATTCCTCCATGTTATCAAACTCTTTATTTCTACTTTTACAGAGCAAAACTACTTATTTTAAACGATACATGTTTACAGGAATAATTGAAACTTTAGGCAAAATTCACAGATTACGAAAAGAAGGAGGTAATCTTCACATAACTGTCAGTTCTCTTATAACGGACGAATTAAAAATAGACCAAAGTGTATCGCACAACGGGGTATGCCTTACGGTCGTAGAAAAAGACACACCTTATTATACAGTTACAGCCATTGATGAAACATTGCAAAAAACAAACCTTTCGGAATTAAAGGAAGGACAGCTGGTTAACCTGGAAAGAGCCATGGTTATGGGTTCCAGATTAGACGGGCACCTGGTTCAGGGCCATGTAGATCAAACAGCTGTTTGCAGCAAAATAATCATGAATGACGGTAGTTGGCTGTTCACTTTTAAATACGATCCGAAACTTAATAATATTACAATTGAAAAAGGATCAATTACAGTAGACGGGGTTAGCTTAACAGTTGTTAATTCTGAAAAAAATGCTTTTAGTGTGGCAATTATCCCCTATACCTATGAGCATACGCGCTTTAAAGAATATGAAATCGGTAGTTTGGTGAATCTGGAATTTGACGTAATTGGTAAATACGTTGCCCGTTATCTGGAACTACAATCCTAACCGAAAAATAATATAGATACTGCTAAGAACATTTGGGTTAATACCAATAACTTAAACTTTAATAAATATTTTTCGTCTGTACATTACATATGCTAACAGTAAATAGAAGGAAACTACCGTCAATGCATACAGGAGTGAAGATAACTCAACCGGCATAATATCGTGAAGGTAAATATTCTGAAACAACCACTGATGTAGTGTTGTTTGCTCATCAATTTTTATTGAATAGAATATTTTGGAAACAAAGCTTGATAAAAAATAAACCGTGATTGCATTAGAGCCGGCGTATCGGAAAATACTGCCAAATTTAATCCCCCTAATATCCGTCAGATAATAAATTAAAGCCAGGAAAATATTAGCCCAACCCGCCGTAACTAATACAAAACTGCTACTCCAAATAGCCTTGTTAATAGGAAACACAAGGTCCCACAGATGACCTATAACAACTAAAACTGTCCCTATTCCAAATAACAGTAATTCCTTCTTGGTTCTTTTTGACAAAAGAATTAAACCTGTAAATATGCCCATCAAAGAAGTGGCTATGGCTGGCAGCGTGCTAAATAATCCTTCGGGATCATAATCCTCCTTGTACATATGGGTGCCAATTATATTAAGGTCTATATAGTTAGCCCAGTTGTTTGGTGCTCTGTCAAATGTTGGTTCCATCCCATTAATAGGAATAAATCCCATCCATATCCAATATCCAAGAACTATTGTTATGCAAATACCAAGAAGTACTTTCCAGTTAAAATTTATAAACAAAATTGCGGCAAAAAAGAAAACGACCCCTATACGCTGCAAGACACCGGGAAACCGGATACTTTCGAAATCTTTAATAAAAGGAAAATAAATTGTAAATGCTCCCAGGAAAAGTCCTAAACCTATTAATTTTAAGGTCCTTACTGTAATTTTTTTATAGGTAGCCGAGCTTGTTGTTTTATTTTTATATGCAAATGCTATGGAGGTACCTACTATAAAAAGAAAGAATGGAAAAACCAGATCTGTAGGGGTGTAACCATGCCATTCAGCATGTAAAAAAGGTGCATAAACATTGGACCAGGTTCCCGGTGTGTTTACCAAAATCATAAGGACTATGGTAAGACCCCTAAAAATATCGACGGAAATAATTCGTTCTTTCACAATTCTATAAAATATTTTCTTTCATACGGTTCCAGATACGAGCTAATAAAATTCCGGAAACAATTGCAATTACCGTTAATATGGAAGCCAGTTTAATTTCCCCGTAAATCCAATAACCTGTGGCAAACATACAAGTATAAATAAGTACACAACCCAAAAGCATTGCAGAAATACCCTGGGGGACACTCCACTTTTCTTTAGGATCTGCAATTACAACCCCATCCGAGTTTGCATCGTTAATGACTTTCTTCCAGCCGGGGCCTCCTGGTTGAATTTTTTTATAGAACTCTCTCAGCACTAATTTGGATTCGGGCTGAGTCATAAAAGTGGCAGCCAACCATATGAATGTGGTCACTAAAACAACAAAAATATACTCAGACCAATCGGGGAACACCCCTGTATCTGCAGCAAATAAAAATGGTCCTACTGCTGTTAGTTTAAGAACAATGGATATTATACCGGAAGCAAACATTGCAGTAATCTCGCTCCAGGCATTTATTCGCCACCAGAACCACCTCAAAATAAAAATTAAACCGGTCCCTGCGCCAAATACCAATAAAACTTCAAATAATTGAAGTGCATTCTGTAATAACAAGGCAAGAAGAGCGCTAAATACCATTAGGACCACAGTGGACAATCTGCCCACCGCAACCAATCGTTTTTCTGAAGCATCGGGGTTTATCTGTTGTTTATAAAAATCATAGACAATATAAGAAGAGCCCCAGTTTAGCTGAGTAGAAATTGTACTCATGTAGGCAGCAACTAAAGAAGCAAGAACCAAGCCCAGAAGCCCGCTGGGTAACTTGGTAAGCATGGCGGAATATGCCAGATCATGTCCTAATTTATCTTCCGTCATGTTTGGGAATGCTTCGTGAATACTGGCAATATCCGGATAAACCACTAATGAGGCCAAAGCCACGAGGATCCAGGGCCATGGCCGTAAAGCGTAATGCATAATGTTGAAGAAAAATGTGGCGCCTATGGCATGGTTTTCATTTTTGGCAGCCAGCATTCTTTGTGCGATATATCCACCGCCACCCGGTTCCGCTCCCGGATACCATGAACTCCACCATTGTACTGCAAGGGGTATAATAAAAAGAGTTATAAGTGCCTGCTTATTGCTAAAGTCTGGCAGTATATTCAGTTTATCCCGGACATTTTCGTTGGCCATAATTGCTTCAATACCTCCTACCTCAGGTAGATTTACCAAATAATATGCGGCACCGATTGCACCTCCCATTGCAACAAAAAATAGCAAAAAATCCGTATATACAACACCTTTAAAGCCCCCTAAGGCACTAAAAGTCACCGTAATTAATCCGGCACTTATTACGGTCTGCCAAGGCTCCAGCCCAAGCATTATTCCACCAATCTTAATAGCTGCCAGGGTAACTGCAGACATTGTGATTACGTTAAAAATAACCCCAAGGTAAACAGCGCGAAACTTTCTTAAAAATCTTGCCGGAGCTCCACCATAACGGATCTCATAAAATTCGAGATCTGTATTTACATTAGATTTTCTCCAAAGCTTGGCATAAACAAATACGGTTAACAGGCCGGTTATTAGAAAGGCCCACCAGACCCAATTCCCTGAAACGCCATTCGTCCTTACAATATCTGTAACCAGATTTGGTGTATCTGTCGAAAATGTGGTTGCCACCATGGAAAGTCCCAATAGCCACCAGGGCATAGTTCGGCCGGATAAGAAAAATTCTGATGTATTTTTTCCGGATTTCTTTGAAACAAGAATCCCGATACTAAGAACAATTGAAAAAAATACAATTATAAATGAATAGTCTAGCGTGCTTAGTTCCATAGTTTGGTTTTGGTCGTGGCATAAAGATATTATTTTTTAGGATACTTTTGTTTTTTGTTCCACAGACCAACTAAATACTAAACAAACTGTTTTGGAAATCACGACTACTTCCTGGATTTTGGCCTTTACTGCTTCTGTAATCCTCGGGATTTCTAAGGCAGGACTTAAAGGTATCGCCATTATTATTGTCACCCTTATGGCACTCGCCTTCGGAGCCAAAGAATCTACCGGTCTTATTGTCCCTTTACTTTTGGTAGGTGATGTCTTTGCGGTGATCTATTACAACAGGCACGCACAATGGAATTATATTTTACGCTTCCTGCCATGGATGGTTTTTGGTATATTAATAGGTGTCTTGGTTGGAAAAGACCTTCCGGAAAAAACATTTAAAATTGGAATGTCTGGTATCATTCTGGTAAGTGTATTATTAATGTACTGGTGGGATCTGAGAAAATCAAAATCGGTCCCTTCACACTGGGCTTTTGGAGGTTTTATGGGCGTAATGGCGGGTATTACCACAATGATAGGAAATTTAGCCGGTGCTTTTTCAAATATCTATTTTTTGGCGATGCGACTCCCTAAAAATGCATTTATCGGTACCGCGGCGTGGCTGTTCCTGATTGTAAATGCCATTAAACTACCTTTTCACATTTTTGTTTGGAAAACAATAAGTTGGGAAACTTTAGTGATAGACCTAAAGCTAATCCCTGGTATCATTTTAGGGTTATTTATTGGGGTGCGGTTGGTTAAAATAATCCGTGAAAAGTTTTACAGGAAAATGATCCTTATTTTAACCGCCATAGGGGCTATCCTCATTCTTTTTCGGTAATGGACAATTTTGTAAGAACAGGGAAATGATCTGAAGGATACCTCAAATCTTTAGAATCACTCAATATAGCATATTTAATAAGCTGAAATCCTGTTTTAGAGAGGAATATATAATCTATCCTCCTTGTTATGGGTTCGGAGAAATTAAACCCGTTAAATGTTCCTTCAGGACCAAAAGCCTTTTCTCCGGCGAGGAGATGGCTATCCTGCATAACACTGGAGAGTAATAAAATACTCGGATGATTTGGTTCCAGGTTAAGATCACCAGTTAGTATAACAGGTAAATTCTGCATATTTAATTCTTGTATTCTTTCCATGATCAATAATGCACTTTCTTTTCTGGCTTCTTCCCCTCTATGGTCAAAATGCGTGTTAAACACCCAGAATTTTTGAGCTCCACCTTTAACTTTAAATAATCCGTAGGTACAGACTCTCTTTATGGCAGCATCCCATCCTTTAGAAGGTACTTGGGGTGTTTCAGAAAGCCAAAAAGTATTTTCTTCAAGTAGTTCCAACTCCTCTGTATTATAGAAAATTGCTGAAAACTCGCCTTTTTTGAGTCCATCCTCCCGCCCTTTTCCAAGATATTTATACCCGGGCATTCCCTGCTTTATTTCTTCCAGCTGATGTAATAATCCTTCCTGGATACCAAAAACATCAGGGCCGTGAAAGTTGAGCTGACCGATTAAAAAGTCCTTTCTGTTGTCCCATCGATTCAGGCTATCAGAAGCAACATCCAATCTAATGTTATAAGAAACAACGGTTATATCCTGGGCATTTAAATTCAGTTCCATGAACATAAATAACATCAGAATTATAAGGTTTCTTTGTATCATAGATTGAATATTTATTGCAAATAAGGACTAGTGAAATTCAATTTTCTCAAGCCGTTTTGCACGTCTTCATTATTCATGAATAAACTCCATAACAGACCAGATCTGTAGTTCTCTATCATTACCGGAATGGGTCCCTGATCTATGGCCAGATATCTGGGCAGATACCAATTATACTCATTACTATATGCATCATACGGTCCGTATATCCCTATAAGCGAGTCCTGTTTCGTATACAATTGTCTTAAAAAATCGATGCTTTCTTCCGGAGTATATGGCATAGAAGATAAGGCTGCCGTTGGTGAAATAACCCCAAGATCATTGCTCGGTTGGTGTCCTGCATAACCTGCCATTGAATAGCTGGAAGTTAGCCCCCATTGATTTTTACCATATCCTTCAAAATCCATTGGGTTGTCTACACAATAAGAATAATGGATCAATGCATGATTAGTGTTTAATTTCCAATAATCCGCAAATTGGTCCTGCAGGCCTTTAGGATCTAATCCTAAGTAAGAATAATGCGCCCAAAACAAAGGCCCTACCGGGTCATTACTGAACTCATAATGGTCTAATTCCGTATCCAAACCATAAAAGATGGTATCATTAAGAATAGCACCCGCCCTGGCCCATCCGTTATCATATACTTTTTTTTCAATTCCATGAGTTGGTGACGCTGCTGCCAGCACATAGAGTACAAGACATTCATTGTAACCACCAATTGCAAAGTTCATTTCCCATCCATATTGCGGGCTCCAATGCCAGTAAAGTACTTCCTCTCCGCCTCTGGTATACCAATCCCATTCAACTTCTTCCCATAGTTTAGTTATCCTCGCTGCCAGCTCTTTTTCTTCAGGTTCGGATTCACTCAGATACTCCTTAACGGTTAGCAAACCCTGCACTAAAAAGGCCGTTTCTACAAGGTCACCTCCATTATCAGCAGGACTAAAAGGATAAACCGTACCATCGGGATTTAACCAATGTGGCCAGGCGCCATGAAAACGATCGGCATTTTCAAGGAAATCAATGATCTTTGTATACCGTTCAATAGCTTCTTCCCTGCTAATATAGCCTCGCTCAACACCAACAAGGATGGCCATTAACCCAAAACCCGATCCCCCAGAAGTTATAATATCTTTGGAATGGTTAGGATAGTTATTGTCTGCATGAAAACGTTCCCTGGCCAGACCCGAAACAGGTTCCGCCCCTTCCCAGAAATAATTAAATGTCTGTTGCTGAACCAGATCTAACAATTCTGAATCTGTAAAAGATGATTCAGTCTCCATGGCAGACTCATTTTCCTTTACTTCAATTGATTTCTGATTGTCGCAGCTTAGAAGTAATAATATGCAAAGCATAGTTACGGCCCAAGGGATGAAAAATTTATGTAACATGCTATGCTGTGTTGAATTTTTATTTGATAAGTTACAAAAACTTTGTCTATTGTTCTTCTTGTAGGAATGCCGTTAAAAAGGATGTAAGAATGACTTTTTTTGATTACCTTGTATATCATAATTTATTCGAAAAAAATAATCATATCAATTATAGAAAGAGAAATAATGAAATTTAATTTAGCTGAAAAACTAGCCATAGTAAAAGCCATTGATGAGGTTATTCTGGTGGATGGAAAAGTTAGTCAAAGTGAAATTGACTTTCTGACCCAATTGATGGATATACTAAAATTTGACCGAATTCTGATAGAAGAAGCCAGGAAAATAACAGCCAAAGAGTGCATGCAAGTGCTGAAAGCCATGCCAGAGAATAAAAAACATGCATTAGGAGTAATGTTAAGTGAGATGGCTAATGCCGACGGGGAATTTAGCGAAGATGAATACCGTCTTGTTTTTAATATTCTCCTGGAAGCCGGTATAGATATTGAATCAGCGCTTGATTAGGTAAGCGGGGTATTATAGTTTATTACAAAGGATAAAATTAAAAATCCGACTTTTCGAAAAAAGTCGGATTTTATATTATAAACCTATTCCTGGCAAATAATGTCAAGAAATATGCCCAGCAAACATCCCTAAAATTCTTTAGTCAGATCAGCTGTGTCATACCATTCTGCAGAATGTATAATTTTGCCGTCATCATTAAAAAAGTAGACTGCATAATATTTTAATCTGGAGTCTTTTCCGGTTTCCGCATTTACCGATTCCCAAAGTCCGTAAACTCGGACATCTCCATTGGGTTTTTGATCCTCTCCCAAGCCCGCAAAATACTGTGCATTGGTTAGTTTTTTGTTATTATACCCTTTCATAAAACCTTTCATAGCTTCTTCCCAGGTAGCTCTGGGCAAGGAGTCGCTTCCTACACTGGGCGGTGACCAGATAAAATCATCGGTGACATATTGCCCAAAGTTAAGGGAGTCATTGTTGGAAAATGCCTCCAAAAAAGCCTTTGTGGTTTCTACATTCTTATGAAATTTTTCCATATTCGGATCCGGCATTGGCGCCTTTGGTTCCTGTACTTTTTCCTGGCAACTTGCCAGAATTACGATAGCAGTAAATAAGAGAATAACTTTTTTCATGTGTTTCAATAATTAGTTAATAGATATAAGTATGTCTTCCTGTGAAGAAATTGGGTACAAACATATAATTTTTGCATACTCAATCATAACCAAGGTGGATGAAGACCCTTTATTATTGTCCGAACGCAGTACTTTTTTTACCGTAGCAAAATAGTCGGTTATATAATTTCATCATTCTCCATTTTGTCATGACCATCATTAAAATGAATGCATCCAACAAAACTTTGGTTCTCAAAAATACTTTAGTAATTTCATACAGTTTCGCATTTTTTATATCAACTTAATATAAAAATACTCCATGAAATTATTCGGAGGTTTCAGGCAGCAATTAATTATGGTATTTACCTTGGAATTTATTTAGTCCGGGTGCGTTTAATTATATTCCTCTCGAATTTTTTATCATCCTCAAGAATTTTATAAAAAGACGTAATAAAATCTTCAGCCGTAGATAGCTGAGCCGCGTCCCGGAAATGGATTTTTAAACCATCAACTACGGCAAAAATTCGTTCTTTGTGAGCAAGGTAGGTCTGTCGTACTTTTTGGAATACTTCTTCATCCCTCATATACCCCTTGTATGCGCGTTGTGTAACCTGATCTATTTGTACAGGTATGTTCTGGATATTAGACACTGTTGCGTAATGTGTATTCACCAACCCTGACATATCAAAATCGTAAGGAACCGAAATAATCTTATCATCAATAAACAAAAGCCGTTGATTGTGTTGAACCCTTGAAGAATAGTCCGTATTTCCTATCATGTATTCAAAAAATGCATTTTCCACCGCGTAAACGGCATCATGCTGCAAGGGATGTATAATCCTTTTTATCTGCTTTCCATTTACACGTTCGGCAACATTATCAATATCCTCAATGAGAAAGCCCTGGATCCTGTGCTCTTTTATTCGTTGTCCTTTCTCTTCAAGAAATTCGAGATCCACCAATCTGGTTTTGAAATGATATGGCGAAATATCTTCATATAGCTTATAGGCCAAATACTCCTTTAGAACATAGTCATTACCATTTCTGCCCTCCAGACACGGAAGAACAACTTTGAGTTTTTTGTTTCCTTCAAAGATTGTCCCTTTTGCTTTAGATTTTTTTATCTTGATTCGCAATGGAACGTAATAACAGTTATTACGCCTGAAATTACCACGGGCTCTGAGCTTAATATCAATGGAATCCCATAGATCTCTCGCATCCTTGTACCAAAGTGTAGACGCTATATAGGTACTATCATTGGTGTTCGCCCTAAGGTTTTTGGTAGAGAATTTTAGTCTTATAGACAATTCTTCCTGATCTTTAAATAGCTCCGTCGTCTCATTAAAACCTGTACTAGCAGCTTGCTGGGATAACATAAAATGACCCAACGACAAATTAAGAAGAAGAAAAATAAATGTTGTTTGGCTTTTCATAATTCCATTTTCAGCCTTCTTAAATATAATCAATTAAATTTCAACATACCATGGCTTCGGGATACCTCAGCAGCTTACTTGCAATCCTTATTTGAGTATAATTCCAATCACCGGATGTTTAGAGTCTAACTTCCTGAAAAGAAAATTTAATCGCTAACTTTCCGGACTAAACCAACCTAAAACCTTTCCAATAAATGAAAAACTTCCCAAATGCCCTTGTCATCATGATCGGGTTTATTCTATTTGCTGCAATCTTAACCTATATCATTCCACAGGGCGAATACCAAAGGGTAATTAATCCGGAAACCAATCAGCTCAGTGTTGTAGACAATTCCTATCAGCAGATAGATGCGCCATCTGTTTCTGTATGGGATACTTTCATGTCCATTCCGGAAGGGTTTATCAATAGAGCCGATTTAATTGCACTTATATTATTAATTGGAGGTAGTTTTTATGTCATAGAAAGAACCGGAGCTTTAAAAGACGGCATTGAATTTCTAACGATGCTCTTGCAGGGAAAGGAAGAAATAGCTCTGATTGTAGTCTCCCTGGCCTTTCTTGCAGGGGGGGCATTAAGTGGGTTACAGGAAGAAATTATTGCCATGACTCCTGTGCTTTTGTATCTATCATCCAGACTGGGTTATAATTCGTTTGTGGCAGTGGCAATAAGTTATGGTTCCGCAATATTGGGAGCCTCATTTAGCCCTATTAATCCTTTTGCCGTGGTTATCGCCCAAAAAGAGACAGGCCTGGAGTTTTTATCGGGTAGTGGTTTCCGTTTAGTGGTTATGGCGATAGCATTTTGCATATGGATGTTTATGGTAATCAGATATGCCAATAAAAATAAGGTTGTTAGTGAAGAAGAGCACATTTTTGAAAAAAAGAACCTGAATACGCGAAGTGCAATAATCCTGGGGTTGGTAGCAATAGCATTTATTATTTTAATTATAGGTATCCTGGAATACAATTGGGGTTTTAATGAAATGTCTGCAGAGTTTTTTATACTGGCCCTGGTGGTAGGCTTGATAGGAAAACTGGGGATAAATGGCACAAGTCTGGCCTATATTGACGGTTTTAAAGCCATGATTTTTGCCTCAATGATCGTTGGCTTATCAAGCAGTATTTCCATAATCCTTGAGCGGGGGTTGATTATTGACAGCATTATATACGGTCTCTTTACCCCTATGCAATATCTTCCGAAAAGCTTGTCGGCTATTTCCATGATGGTATCACAATCGCTTCTACATTTTGTAGTGCCCAGCTATTCCGGTCAGGCCGTTTTAACTATGCCCATATTGGCTCCTTTATCTGATCTTATAGGAATTTCCAGGCAGGTATGTGTTTTGGCCTATCAATATGGTGCCGTAATGACGGATCTGATTATCCCTACCAACGGAGGTTTAATGGCCGTTCTTGCCATTGCAGGGATCTCCTTTGACAAATGGTTTAAATTTGCCCTTAAACTCGTCCTTGTTATTTTGGGCATAAGTGCAATAGCGCTGGTGACTGGCATCTCTATAGGTCTGTAACTTCTTAAAAGCCAATTCACTTTTAGCAGATAATTATAAGAACCTGTTTTATATTATGGAACTGAATTAAGGCCAAAATCAATATGCCCGGGTTCAGGAACAAAATTTTTCCGCAAAGGATTATACTATTTAATATAATGTAAATCTGGTTAGTTCCCGTGTAACCCGTATTTTTGCTCATTCATCAAAAACGAAATCCAAACAAAATCATGAGAAAAACATATTTAGCTTTAATATTTGCATTACTCATTTATGGATCTGCAAGCGCTCAAATTAGCGGTAGTTTAATGCAACATCCTGATGTGTCTGATACACATATTACTTTCATTTATGGGGATGATGTATGGATTTCTCCAAAATCCGGGGGTAAGGCCAGTAAATTAAGTTCGCCAGAAGGGTCTGAAAGTTATCCAAGATTTTCTCCGGATGGTACTATGATTGCCTATACCGCCAACTATCATGGAAATAGCGATATTTATATTATTAATACAAATGGTGGTATTCCCAAACGGCTCACCTATCATGGCATGTTTGACAGGGTCCTGGGGTGGACCCCGGACGGGAAGCATGTGTTGTTTTCATCTTCACGGGAAAGTGGGCGGCAAAGCTTTAGTCAATTTTATACCATTTCAATAGCCGGAGGATCTCCTGAAAAACTACCAATCCCCTATGGTGAATTTGCTTCATTTTCGCCGGATGGAAATAAAATAGCATACACGGACAAATCACGTGTAAACAGAAATTGGAAAAGGTACCGCGGTGGCCGTGCAGCAGATATTATGGTATTTGATCTAAACACATTTGCGACAGAAAATATAACCAATAACAGTGCAAATGATGAATTGCCGATGTGGAATGGAGAAGCAATTTATTACATGTCGGATAACGGGCCGAATGAACGAAATAACTTGTGGAAATATGATCTGGCCAGCAGAACTCATAGCCAGTTAACCAATTTTAAAGATTTTGACATTACTTTCCCGGAAAGCAGTTCCGCTGATATTATTTTTGAAGCAGGTGGAAAATTATATTTATACAATTTAACTTCGGCCACAGAAACCGAGTTAAACATTGAGATAATATCAGATCAAAGGGGGCTCATTCCCGAACAAAAGAATGTTGCTTCTTTTTTACAAAATTCAACCTTATCACCTGATGGTAACAGACTTGTAGTTCAGGCCAGGGGTGAATTATTTAGTTTACCTGCAACAGAAGGTTTTGTAGCAAATATTTCTGCTACCTCGGGCAGTGCCGAACGCAAACCGGCCTGGTCACCTGATGGGAATTCTGTGGCTTGCTGGAGTGACGCATCCGGTGAATATCAATTGATGATTTATGATATGACCGGCAACAAACCGCCAAAAACAATCACGAATTTTACCAGTGGCTTTAATTATTCCATCTATTGGTCTCCCGACAGTAAGAAAATTGTCTATGTAGATCAATCTATGACCATAAATTATATTGATATCAATACCGCCGAGGCAACTAAAGTGGATAAAGGTAAAAGAATGTTCGAAGGTGTTTTACGCGATTTTAGCGTAACATGGTCCCCGGATAGCAAATGGGTTGCTTATGCCAGAAGAAATGATAATATGGCCACTACTGCCATATTTTTATATGACACAGAGAACAAGAAAGTATCTCAGCTTACCTCGGGTTATTATACGGATTTTTCTCCGGCTTTTAGCGCAGATGGCAAACACCTTTTCTTTGCTACCAATAGAACATTCCAGCCGGTATATTCAGATCTGGATAATACTTTTATCTATCCAAACACCAGCAAAATAGCAGTAGGAACCTTAAGCAAATCGGAAAAATCTTTGCTGGCAGTAAAAAATGACGAGGTAGAAACACCTGAAAAGGATGAGGAGAAAGAAGACGATAAGAAGAGTAGTAAAAAAGATAAAGAAACTAAAAAAGAAATTGAACCTACCATCATTGATATTGATGGATTTGAAAGTAGGGTAGAAATGTTAGATGTTGCCCCGGGTAATTTAGGCGATCTAAAGGCCGTGGAAGATAAGCTTTTATTTATGCGTTACCCCAACTCAGGATCTCCCGAGGGCGTTGAACAGTCGCTTGATTATTATGATCTTAAAGAAAGAGAAGTTAAAACCATTATTCCTGATGTTGCAAATTTTGAGGTGTCTGCAGATGGGAAAAAAGTATTGGTTACGCAAGATCAAAAACTGGCAGTAATTGATATTAAAGCAGATCAGAAAATTGAGAAAACGGTCCCTACGGAAAATATGATTATGAATGTGGTTCCTAAAGAAGAGTGGAAACAGCTATTTAATGATGTATGGCGCTTTGAACGCGACTATTTCTACGATCCAAATATGCATGGGGTTGACTGGAATAAAATGAAAACCCGATATGGGCAGTTAGTAGATCAGGCTAGTTCGCGAAGCGATATAAATATTATTATTGGCGATCTTATTGCAGAGTTAAATGCCTCTCATACCTATAATCGTGGTGGTGATTTAGCACAGCGCAAAAGAATGAATATTGGTTATTTGGGTGCTGATTTTAGCCTGGAAAATGGACATTACAGAATAAAAAAAATAATCTCGGGTGCCCCCTGGGATATTGAAGTGCGTTCACCATTAGAAAAACCGGGTGTAGACGTAAAAGAAGGTGATTACATTCTGGCGGTAAATGGCCAGTTAATAGATCCTACAAAACCAATTTTTGCTTCATTTCAGGGATTGGCTGATGTAGCCGTACAAATCACAGTAAACAGCAGTCCGTCACTTATTGGTTCAAAAAAAGTTGTTGTAAAACCAATCCCCTCCGAAACCAGGTTACGACATTTATCCTGGATAGAAGGTAATCGCCAACGGGTAGACAGGGAAACCAATGGTAAAATTGGATACGTCTATGTACGAAGTACCGGGCGAGATGGTCAAAATGAACTGGTTAGGCAATTTTATGCCCAGATGAATAAAGAAGGTATGATTATAGATGAACGTTTCAATAGTGGCGGTCAAATCCCTGACAGGTTCATTGAATTATTAGATCGCAAACCTTTGGCCTTTTGGGCCGTTAGAGATGGTAGCGATTGGTCATGGCCCCCTGCCGGTAATTTTGGTCCAAAAGTCATGCTTATCAATGGCTTTAGCGGCTCCGGAGGAGATGCTTTTCCGGATTATTTTAAAAAGAGGGGACTTGGGCCACTGATCGGCACACGCACATGGGGTGGTTTGATTGGAATTTCCGGAGCGCCTGGTCTAATAGACAATGGTATTATTACTGTGCCAACCTTTAGAATGTACGACCCGGATGGAACCTGGTTCAAAGAAGGACACGGCGTAGATGCAGATATTGAAGTTGTGGAAGATTTTCAGAAATTGGCAAATGGCACAGATGCACAACTTGAGGCTGGTATTAAAGAAGTTATGAAATTGCTAAACAGTAATAGCAGCTTTAAGCAGCCTGCCAGACCAGCTTATGAAAACCGCAATTAGACCAATGTTCTATTATGCCAACTAGCATTCTAAAAGGACTGTGGCATTTGTTGTTGCCAGAGTTTGTAGTAGACACCTTTGCTATTGTATAGCTCACTATGCGAGCCTTGCTCCATTACTTTGCCTCTGGTTAATACAACTATCTTGTGGGCCCTGAAAACTGTACTCAATCTGTGGGCTATGATCACGACAGTTTTGTTGGTCTCATTAAAGCTGTCAACCGCTTTCTGGACATAGCTTTCCGAACTGCTGTCCAAAGCCGACGTTGCCTCATCCAAAACCAACACTTCCGGATTTTTGTATAATGCCCTGGCAATAGCAATTCGCTGTTTTTGACCACCTGAAAGGGTAGCGCCATTTTCTCCCAGATAAGTATTAAAGCCATTTGGGAGGTTTTCGATAAAATCTAAAATTCCAATCCTTTTACAGATTTGAATAACCCTTTCCATTTCAGGGGCAAATTCGCCTACTGCAATATTTTCTATGACATCTCCTGCGAACAGGTCAATTTTCTGTGGAACCACGGAAACTAAATTCCTCAGACTTGTTTTATCTGCGTATTTCAAATCAATTTCCCCTATGGAAATAGTTCCTTTTTGAATTGGATAGAGATTTTGTAATAAAGATATAAGCGTAGATTTTCCAGAGCCACTTTCTCCCACTATAGCGGTAATCTTACCTTTGGGGATAAGTAAATTTAACCTTTTAAAGACCTCAACCCTGGTGCCATATCTGAAGGTGACATCTTTGAAATGTATGTCGCCAAGATTTTCCCTTTTTATAATAATCCTGTTTTCATCTTCCTCCCTTTGCAGATCCATTATCTCAAATAAACGCTCTGCAGCAATCAGAGCATTCTGTATTTGCCGGTTAGACCCTATAAGACTTGCTGCCGGCCCTGTAAAATAGCCTACAATAGCATAAAAAGACATTAGTTCTCCGGGCGTGATATCCCGATTTATGACAAAGTAAGTACCGCTCCACAAAAGGATGATTGTAAACAGTTTGGATATAGAATCACTGCCGGTAGCGGAGAATACTGAGTTTAATGCTGAGTTATACGCTGTCTTTAATAAGCTTATAAATTTAGTTTCCGTCTTTATATTAGCAAAGCTTTCCAGCCCAAATCGTTTTATGGTACCAACAGCATTTAGGGATTCTACCAACTGACTTTCCAATTCTGCTGATTTTTCCATGATCTTTCGTTCCGTTTTTCTGTTTAGAGCATTAACAATAAAATAAACGGCCGCATAAACCGGAATAACGGTTAACATGATAAGTGCCAATTTCCAGTAGAACGAAAACATAATGCCAAAAGAGAAGAAAATTATTAGCACGTTTACAGTAAGGTTTAAGGAAACTCCGTTAATAAATGTTCTGATCTTTACCGCATCATTAATTCGGGAAATGATTTCGCCAACGCGCATTGTGTCGAAGAATTGCTGGGGTAATTTTAAAAGATGTTTGTAATAGCCAAGGATAAGACGAACATCAATCTGCTGACCAGATTTTATCAAAAAAACATCCTTAAATACGCCAATCAGCAATTGTAAAATCAGTAAAAGCAACATAATGATGCTTAATAAATTTAATAACCTGGTATTCCCGCCAATAAAAACAAAGTCGGTTAATTTTTGAATATAAATAGACGTTGAAAAACCCAAAAGTGTATACACTACAGCTCCGGCAAATGCTTGCAGGAGCACCCATTTATGAGGTTTTAAAAGAAACCAGAAGCGTTTATAAACCGAGACTTTTTCATTGCCTTTACTAAAATTCTCTTTAGGTGATAGGAGTACCAAAACCCCTGTCCATTCTTTTTGAAACTCTTCATGAGTCTTTTTTTGGAGTTTGCCAAAGGCAGGGTCCATGATAGAAATATGCCGTTTATTCACTTCATAGATTACAGTATAATGATGCAATACTTCTTTCACAATAACATGTGCTATTGCGGGCTTAGGTATTTTAAAAAGGCTATCAAAATCTCCCCTTACCCCTTTGGCATTAAATCCTAATTTTTGTGCAGCTTCCAAAAGACCCAAAACATTGGTGCCTTTTTTATCAGTACCTGCATATTGCCTAATCCTGGCTATTGGAATATGAAGTTCATAATGGGATGCTATGGATGCCAAACAGGCTGCACCACAATCTGTGATATCGTGCTGTTTAATGGTAATTCTTGCCATAAGGTTCCGCTTTAGTCAACAATATATAGGGGTGGGCTGCAGCCAGACTGCAAATTGAACTGAATTAATACGAAGAAACCACCTCTGCTATGAAGTGGTTTTCTTTCTTATTATTTATGCCAGGCGGATAAAACTACACTGGGAATAATAAAAATAGGGGATAACTTTGTAAAATTTCCCTGATTTCCGCGCCTATATTGCGCCCATTATTATAATCCGTTTTTGTGCCTCCATTAATAGTTTGAAGATCAATTGGTCTTAGCTCTTTTATCGTCATAATTTTTATTTATTTAATTAAACATATACTTCTAACGCCCATTGCGCACCTGGATGTCATTATCAGCTAAGATCTTTGTATTCACTGCATAAACTCCTCATAGTACATGATAATATTATAAGTTTGATAGACCAGGCAAAATATTATTCATCCCATGAAACAGGCAAGCATATATAAACCCGTATTTAATCCTGATATAACCGCTCATAACAGCGAATAATACCTGAGGAAATGTAAGTAATGGAAAAAACAAAAATTTGCCAAGAGTTAATTCTGCAAAATCTAAATGGAGCAATGCAAAAACTATTATTGAAAAATAATAGATCCATCTGAAATTTGCATCCCAAAAGCTTGAAAAATTTCTCGAATACTTTTTAGATATTAAATAAGTGAATACGGCTATTAGAATTGAAGATATTATTCTAACCCATAAATGTTCTTCGATGTCCAAATTTCCTACTCCGTAACCCAATCTGGAGATAAGGATATAGGAAAGAAGTAAAATAGAAATTGATAAATATATTGGTTTAAAGACAAGTGACAATCTTAATGTGGTCTCTTCAAGAATAGGCCCTATAATCAGGGCATACAACATAAAATTCAGTGGTGACATCATTTCCCTGATTTTAGCTGCAGGAGGACTGCCTAAATCAATTGATATGATAAATATTATTGTAACCCATAGTATGAGAAAAAACAAATGGATCAAATAAAATGTAAGAGTAGCACTGAGATTCTTTTTTACATCGTAATATTTGGTCAGATTGTTATCCGGGTCTTTTACGAAATTGATTATTATAATTATTTTCCGTAGTACAATTTCTTTGAAAGAGAATTTTTCTTGATTATCCATAGTCTGAGGTTGATACTAGTATTTTGATTAAACAACAGTATATGAAATTAAAAGGGTAAGTTTTGTTAGCCCTGCTAAATTTAAGAATTCGGTGATTTTCATATAGTTAATATTTACAAAGGCGAATAGGATTGAATTGTAAAAAGTCACTCCAATGAAAGAAGTGACTTTTAGAGTCTGTAGATCTTGTTAACCGCGAACAAGACCAAACGCCCAATCTACAATATCACCAAAGGTCTGGACACCATGTCTGATATGATCGCCCACTGCATGTCCAAAACCATAGTCCCTTTTAGTACCACCATTGATTGCCGTTACTTCGTTTATATTTAAATGTTTAAATTCCATATTTTTTAGATTTAAATAGTTATTTAATTCAACTTTTCAGTGCTTTTCTACACCATTAATTCCATCCCAAAAACCGTGGGCAAAATCGAGGCCTCTCCCCGCCATATCGCCTGCCATAAAAGCCAATATTTCATACCAGGCCGGCTTATAACCGCCAGCTGTATTTTTCAATTCATTTTTATCTAAATTTCTCATACTTATTGTCATTTCATTTAATTAGAATAATTCTGTTCCATTTTTAAAACCCTTCCACCAGGCAGATACCGTTCTTCCGACAACCACCGCCGTGTCTGTAATAAACCTTGGTGGCGCCCCGGCAAAGCCCCCCTGAATATTATTTATTTCATATAAACTCAATTCTTTTAAATTTTCCATCTTATTTATTTTTAATTACACATTATGTTTATAACCCTCCATTGCGCACCTGGATGATCTGTTACCGGCTAATATCAAGACTTTCACCGCAAACCACCTGCATACAGTTTCAAAATTATTGGTGTGCAAGAGAATTACTGGCAGGATCTAACCAATTGTTCATTTTATCATAAAGTAGTTCGAAAAGCGTACGCCTGCTCAACCTAAAATTAGCGTTAAGGGTCATCCCTTTTTTTAGATTTCCCCTAAATCCGTTTTTTAGCAAGAGGTATTTCTGATCCAAACTACAACGTACTTTAAACACAGATTGGTCTTCAAGGAATTCAATATCTTTTCCTATCTCAACTACTTTCCCGGATGCAAGTCCCCATTGGCTGTAGTCATATGCATCTATCTGATATTTGGCAGTATCCTGCTCTTTAATAAGGCCAATATCTGCGGGGCTTACATAACATTCTACCAGCAGTTCTGTATTTGGGGAAATTTGAGCCAGTACCGTACCTGCTATTACGAAACTTCCTGTTTCCTGCTGCTTTATATTTAGTAAAGTTCCGCTCACGGGGGCAGTAATAACAAACCTGCTTTTGCTCTCCACAAGTTGATCATACTTTGCCTGCAACTCTTTAAGGGTGATGTTGTACTGCGATAGTTCTGCCTGCCATTCATTTTGTTGCCGATTTCTGTGTTGGAATATTTCAGATTTCGCCAGGTCGTATTCAAATTTATGATTGTCGTATTCTGCCCTTGCAATTACCCCTTTTTCATATAAGGGTTTATACCGTTCAAAATCGCGTTTTCTTTTTTGCAATCGAATCTGAAGCTCGTCCAGTTTTTGATGATATTGAAGGTAACTCTTCTGATACCTGGCAGAATTAATGTCTGAAAGTCTCACTTTTTTTTGCCTTAAAAGCAGGCTTAGATCTTGAATATAGGCAAGTTTTTCCCTGGTTTGAAAATCAGAAAAGGCAAGCTTCTGGTCTATCCCCTGATCATTCAGGATTAGGAGTGTGTCTCCTTTAGCTACTTTTTTATTGTTGAAAAGACCGTTGTAAATTACCTGTCCGGAATTAATTAGGCTTATGTGCACACGTTCAATATCAGGCTTAATAATGCCCCTGGCCTGGGAAATGACATCTATTTTTATAAAAGGCAGCGCTATAAATGCCCCTATTAGTATGAGCAGAATGAGTAGGTATATAACCTTGCTTCCGGTACTGTGCTTAAACTTGTGTACTTCGGCGGTGTTTTCGAGGATCTCCCTGGGAAAAACCTTTTTCATAATTCCATTATGCTAAAAATTGAACCTAATTATGGGAATGGTTTTGGGAAAACAATATATACCCCTCAACTGCAAAGGAGGTGCAACATGTCCGGGAGTTTCAATGAAACTTGCGGTGCCCTATGAAACCATGGAAAGTCTATGGTTTTCGTACAAAGTTATTTTTGGAATAGTCCATATATTTAGGTAGCTGTTGGTTTGGGATAAAATGTTGGCAGAAATCTGCTTATACGGACGGACTGTCCGGATGTTTGAACCGGTAGGCCACATAAAGCAAGTTGGCAACAATAATAGCAGGCAACTCGGCATACAGAATTTAAAATCATATGAAAACAATAAGATTAATTGCAATTCTCACTTTGATTTTTGGAAATCTGTCCTCGCAAGAGGACTATAAACGACCGGATTATGAACTTATAAAAACGGAGATAACCAATTCTGATTCCAGGTTTAGCTATCCTGATTTGTATAATAGGTTTGTTCAAAACGATACTACCTTAGATAAGGATGATTATATTCATTTATATTATGGATTTATTTACAATGATAAATATGTAAATTATGAGGATTCAGTTGATATAATTAATATAATTAGAAAAATTGATACCTACGCCCAGATACCTGAAAATCAATTAACATCCAGCGATAATGATTCGCTATTTAAATACACCAACTTGATCCTTGAAAAAAGCCCTTACAATATCGGAGATTTAAGTCAATTGACTTACTATTATCATAAAAAGGGAGATCTAGATAATGAAAAAAGATATTTGTATAAAGTAAAAATGATTATTGAGACGATTCTTTCAAGTGGAGATGGGAAAAGTGAATCTTCAGCATTTCATGTTATATCAACTCAACACGAGTATGATATTTTACGTATAAAGAGGTTTCAACCAGTGATGCAAAAACTTGTAGGTGATGATTACCATTATAATAAAGGTGAGTTATACCACTATATTAAAGTGAGAAAAAATAAAGAAAAGATTAAAGGGATTTACTTTGATGTTACCAAGATTTTTGAACCTCTAATAACAGGTAACTAAGAAATTACAATTGCCAACAATGTGTAAAGTGCATGCGGGTTTCGGCAGTTTTCGAGGGCTAGTGGCTCGTAAGAAAAGTTAGTGTAACTTGACAGGAAATCGCTTCGTAGTCTCGCACGACACCATACACTCAACGTTGTACTCAATGTTGAAAAAACTTTTAGAAAGTCATAAATAAGTGAACAAATTTGAAGGAACTTGGTTAATGATTAAGGGTGCAGATACTTACTGGTATCCAGAATTTATTGAGTTCAAAAATGACCAAATTATCTATTACAAACTTTCGAAAAAAGCTGAAAACGGACTATTGGAGAAAAAACAAAATCATGTTGAAAAATTATCCCAAACAAAACATGAATTTGTCGCGGATAATCGGATTCGGATATATCGAATGGGGGAAAAGCAAATTGTAATAAGCGAAACTGAGTCGATTACGGAAGACACCAAGTTCGCAACAGATTATGAAAGAATTGAGCCAACAAAAACAAAATTGACCCGTAAAGAAATTCAACAGATAGATTTAAAAGCGGAATGGAATGAAGAAATAATCCCGATAGTCTTTAACAAAAATTTGGACAGCCCGGCTATTCAGGAAGTCAACAAAAGACTAAAAAAAGAAGGGCAAAAATTGCTGTTAGAAAGTCTGCAAGGGACGTATTTCGCATCAATTTACGATAATGGGGAAAGAAGAACGCTTATTGGGATTAAGGAAATGGACAAAGAAAAAGCAGTTCTTTTCGGTTTTCCCGAGAAACCTTATGAAATTATTGCAACATCAGTAAAAAAAAACACTGGCTACAACAATGTATAACCGCAATTTATTGCACTGTTCGCTTAGCTCGGAACGGCTTATTCGACTACCCTTCAACTGCGCTCAGGGCGGGCTCTAGCTAATCCAATCAGTAATTACTAAAGTATATGTCAAACTGAAAATTAACCCATATAAACACCTAACTGACGGTTATACTAGACCGTTATAGAACAAATTTAAATTTGAACCAATGAAACAAATGACCAAAATTATTATTCCTGTTATATTATTAATCAATTTTCATAACGTATTCGGGCAAAACGATGTGACTCAAATTCCTGCTACCAATATATACCAGGCGATAGCAAATTCGGAGTTCGATGTTGTAATACGAATAGACAAGGATATGAATGATGAGGAAATTAATTCCCGAATTGGTGTTTTACGCAATTTTGTTGAAGGCATTGAAATCTTATACTCACGGGATGAATCAGGAAATATTAAAACACTTTCAAGCTCTGGCGGTAAATCTAGTGGCTCCTGTAAATCCGATGATTTCGATTTTCTAATAATTTCATTAAAAGATAATAAGTGGAATGGGTGTATGATTTCCGATAAAAAATAAAACTCTTTGTTGTATTTTAAAGAAATACGTTCTGCAATAACTGCAATAATTAAGCGCAACGCTAAAGAATATTAGCATCTTGAAAGAAACTAATGAAATTGAAATATTATTTAATAATAGCACTGATATTTAGTTTTGGATGCAATAAAACACCAGATGAGCCAATTATTGCCGATGCAACCTCAATATCGGGAAAATGGAAAGAAACCGAAGCTTTTATCAGTGCCGGTGGTCCACAATACTGGGTAAATGTTAAAAATGGAGAGGAAATTGAGTTTCTTATAAACGGAACTTTTACATCAGACAGATTTGCCGAATGTATTGGTGGAAATTATTCAATTGCAGATAATGAATTACAACTAAATTATAACTGTGATGGATT
>NZ_CAMYIP010000010.1 GCF_947258525.1 uncultured Eudoraea sp. | reverse complement strand
CCTTTTTATTTATTATTGATTTGGTTCTTTACCAACAAGCATTGGTGGTATCATATCCTTCTAGTGCCTATTTGTATGTATGCCTTCCAAATGTTAGAAGTCTTTTACTACCATGATGATACTGTTGTAGATACAGAAAATACTTTATGGATCTTACCGGTCTGTATGGTCGTTATTCCTTTTGTTTATTTTATTAGGGTGAAACTCTATGACAAATACGTGCATGGGATTGACCTGGACGCTATGGATGCGGAACTACAATACTACAAGGACAAAGAAAGACGGGAAAATGAAAAAATAGGTGTTAAGCAAAAAATGGAAAATCAAATGGAAGAAGATTTATCCAAAAAAACACCGGACAATGCCTTAAAGAATACATTTAAACAATTACAGCAATCTTTAAGAAGTCTGTTTAATATGTTTTTATAGCATAACATAAACAATAATTAACCCCAATCCTGCTCTTTAAAAGCAGGATTTTTTTTGCCCTGGCCCTACTAACCCATTCGATCAAAAAAAAATCGTAATTTTGAGATGGACTGTAACTAAACGGTTACGAATTACCTCTTATGAATCAACCTTCCTCACCATTCAGTAAACAACAGTTGCTTCCACAGGAAGAAACCCTGGAAGTTTTAAAACAAAAAGGAGAGCTCTTTATAGGGATCCCAAACGAAAACCAATACCAGGAAAAGCGCATTTGCCTAACTCCGGACGCCGTAAATGCCTTAACAGCTAATGGTCACCGGGTCTTAATGGAAGCCGGGGCAGGGGAAAGTGCCAGCTACACCGATAAGGAATATACGGAGGCCGGGGCCGAGATAAGCCGGGATACCAAGAAAGTATTTTCTTGTCCGCTGTTATTAAAAGTAGAACCCCCTACCCTGTCGGAAATTCAATTGATGAATCCGCAGGCAACTATTATCTCTGCCTTACAAATTAAAACAAGGTCTAAGGAATATTTTGAAGAATTGGCCAAAAAACGGATTACCGCAGTAGCTTTTGAATACATACGTGATGAAGATGGAAAATATCCCGCAGTACGTTCACTTAGTGAAATAGCCGGGATAGCTTCCGTATTAATAGCTTCCGAAATTATGGCGGCGACCAATCAGGGCAATGGACTTATGTTTGGCAATATTAGTGGGGTACCTCCTATAGAAGTGGTCATCCTTGGTGCCGGCACTGTTGGTGAATTTGCTGCACGCTCTGCATTAGGGCTTGGTGCCAATGTAAAAGTTTTTGATAACTCCCTTACGAAATTAAGAAACATTCAAACCAATTTAAATCAGACCATTTACACCTCCACCTTGCAACCTAAAAACCTGCTAAAGAGCCTGAAGCGATGTGATGTGGCAATAGGTGCCGTACGCGGTAACGACAGATCTCCTATCGTAGTTTCCAAAACTATGGTAGAACATATGAAAAAAGGGTCGGTCATCATTGATGTGAGTATAGATATGGGAGGCTGCTTTGAAACCAGCGAGCTTACCACCCATGACAAACCCACACGAGAAAAATACGGGGTAATCCATTACGGCGTACCCAATATTCCGGCGAGATACCCCAGAACATCTTCGGTATCTATCAGTAATATTTTTACACCATATCTTTTGAAAATTGGTGAAGACGGCGGATTAGAAAATTCCCTGAGATTTGACAAAGGCCTTCGCAACGGCCTATACATGTATCACGGGATACTAACCAACAAATCTGTTGGAGAATGGTTCGATCTTAAGTATAGTGATATCAACTTTCTTATTTTTTAGTTCATGGCATTTTTAAAACGCTTGGGATTTTACCTCATAGGTCTGTCCTTAGGACTTATTGTCTTTTTCTATCTCATTAAAAAGAAATCAGATGAAACCGGAGCCACCTTTTGTTATCTGCCCAATTGCAGGGTATTAAAAGAACTACGCTCTAAACCACTGTTGTATTCAGAAAATATGGATCAGCTTGTAAGGGACCAGGTCATCGACTCCCTCACTATTGCTTATTTTCTCAATGAAGGAGATGTCAACTTTAAAAAGAGCAATACCAAAACTACCGGCTGTAAAACCTACTTTATTGAAGCCGAGGTAAAAGAAAAATTATCGGCTTTAAGTGTTAAAAACTGTGATAGCACTGTACTTCTAGAAAACTATCAAATACTTGAATAATAGATTAGAATTCCCGGTAGCCACAAAGGGAACAAAACCAAAACGCATTATTTTACGTATTTAAATACATAAGTATACTAAAATAGGCTGTTTTGGAGTTATTATTTAGGATCAATAAGCCTCGTTAAATCACTTTTGGATCAATTATTGATTAAATAGTTTTTGACCGGGAATTTTGGTCTGCCTCTAAAACCTGAAGGCCCGTTTTAGAACTGTGATAATAAATCATGATGAAAAATCTACTTTTTCTGCTTCTTTGGTTCGCTTTCGGACCCCTAACCCAGGCAAATGATGGGCCTGCACCTCTAAACAGCAGTATAGACAACCCTATTGAGTTGAGCAAAAAGATCATTACTGAGGCCGGCAACTCCTGGAGTGAAGATGCAAAACGCACTATACTAGAAACATATGGCGCAGATAACTATGCCAAAACCGCAAACAAGAATTATATTTTACTGGAATCCCCAAGCCTGGTATTTGACTATTTCCAAGCCGGATTTGCGAATTCACAGGAACTTTTAAGCAAAGAACAGTTTCTCGAAATTTTGAATCAGGCGGTCAATTCGCCCGCTAAAGCAAGTAACGAGCTGGCCAAAGCAAGTATAGAACAGGGATTAAGAGAATACCTGGTGGCTCATAATATAGCGAGCAAATTCAGAGAAACCAATTCCCTCAGCAATGAAGAAGCCATTACGTTTTTGGACAATAGATTCGGTTATAACAAACTTAGTTTGGCCCAAAGCTTAATTAAGTCGAGCGATATGGGTAACGAGCCTGCTCCAAAGGCGAAAGTCTCCAAAAAATTAATATCCAGGATTAATAAAATTAAAAAGACCTATCCCAACCAAATACCACTGATCAATGTTCTGGCTGAATTGGAAGAATTCTATCAGTTATTGAAAGAGGCCAATGTTGGCCTGACCGCTTATTTACCCTATACTAATTTTAAGAACTCCGCATTTAAACTTAATAAGCAAAGAATAAAAGAAAGGATACAATATCGTTCATCTTTAGAAATTACCTATCCAACAAATGGCACGGTTTGGATAATTCCAAACCCTGTGGAAATTAAATGGACAACGTCCAATATGGATGAAAGCAAAACCATTAAATTCTTTCTAACCAGGGATGATGTAGTGATACAAGAGCTGGGTATTTTTAAGAACAATCATAACGCTGTTGATATTAAACTCAGAAGAGGTATTCCGGCAGGAGACAAATATAAAATTATGGGGATTGAACTCTATCCAGTAAATAAATACCATATTGCAAAATTTGCCACTCCCTATTTTACGATAAAAAAGGAAGAGAGAAAACCCGAAGAAATTATAGTTGAGGAACCCGCGGAAGAAATAGTTGATGCACAGGTTGAAATACAGGAGACGCCTGCACAGGAAGAAGTTATTATAAAAGAGGTTGAGGGCGCAGCCATCGAAGTAGTTGAAGAACCAGTGGTAGAAGCTGAACAACCTGAGGCAGTGCCCACAAAAACCGTAGTCGAGGAAACAGCAGCCCCGGTAGTGAAGGAAGTAAAAAAGCCAAAAAGAATGTCCTTTGAAGGCAGAAAGATTACCTACCAAAAAGAACTGATGGTTGAGAACGAAAACATCATTATTAATCTTTACGATCACGGGAGACAAGATGGTGATATCGTTTCTATTTACCTTAATGGCGAAGAGGTAGTGGGCAAGCATGTGCTCACCTATAAGAAAAAGAGTTTTGAGGTTAAGCTCAACCCAACTGCCACCAATGATTTATTTCTCTACGCCCATAACCTGGGTAATTTTCCACCGAACACGGTCTCTATTGAAATTAAAGATGGTAGCAATTCGGAAAATATAGTACTGAATTCTGACCTGTCTAGTTGCGAAGCTGTTTTAATTAATGTAAAGCAGTAAATCCATTTTACCTTATCGAAAAATTATCTTTAACATATAGGACATGTAACAGTAAATGTAAGTTATAGTTCAAACAATAGATAAGCAATTATTACTCCCATAGAAATCCAAATAAATCTGTGTATTCTGGATGTTTCCTTTGTTTCTGAAGCAATAAGGACTCCATTTTTGGTTAACTCCAAATCAATACTCCTTTTAGAAAATAGTTTATACCTGGAGCTTAATTGGTAGTCATCTGAAGCTAATTTAAAATCATGCGTTGTGCCGGTTATTGAAAACTTACTGGAAAGCACGGTGCCGTCTACTATGACAGATTCTTTGCCATAAAAAGTATTGTAAAATTCTATTTTATTCTCACCATCCTTAAGTTCCGCATACTTCATACTATGGAATTTCTACTATGTTATAATAATTGGATATAATTTTTAACTATATCTTTCTTCGGATCCGTTCTTTCTTTAGGAGTTCCAATTCCCTGTTCGTCTGCCCTGCAAC
>NZ_CAMYIP010000009.1 GCF_947258525.1 uncultured Eudoraea sp. | reverse complement strand
AAAAAAACAGGAAACCGAAGTCTCCTGTTTCCTATGAAGTGTTTTTACTTTTATTGCTTACGAACATATTCCCACATCATCTTATTTCTAAAATAATGCCTACATACATATGGGCAAATGGGGTATTAAACACTTCATTTGACTTATATCGTCTTGCAACTTTATAAATCAATATCCTGATTTTAAAAAGAAACCGAGATACCAAAATATCCCGGTTTCCAAGAAACTGTCAATTCTTCCCAATGACCTCTTACACTGATCCCTAATAGGAACTATCGCTAGATCCGTTCGCAATTCAAATGGTTTAAAGGATGCCCATGACGGCTTCTATTCTTATGGATTTTCTTATCCCTACGATAAAAAATCCATTTTAATATTTTTAAAAAGAAACCGAGATACCCAAATATCCCGGTTTCTCTAAGAAATTGTCAATTCTTTCCAATGACCGCTTACACTGATCCCTAATAGGAACTATCACTAGATCCGTTCGCAATTCAAATGGTTTAATGGATGCCATTGACGGCTTCTATACTTGTAGGTTTTCTAATTCCCCCGATTTAAAAAACCCACTTAATTATATTTTTCAAAGAACTTTTTTCAAATATTCCACTAAAATATACAGCTTCACTGAGGTATGACATGATCTAGATCAGTTTAGGTGTTTTTTTTGCTTTTTTAACATACTGTGTAACAATCCATGCTAGCTAAAAGCACATCCTAAAGCTTTTTTTATGCTGAATGAATAATTAGGAATTTTGGTCTAATTCATCGGGTAGCTGAGGGTCAGAGGGTTTATGAAGATCACTTTGTTTGATCAGTTCGTTTTCTTCTTGTAATGTATCAATTTCCTTGTCGGCCAGATCCAAAATAGTGCTCATTTTTTTCTTATCCTTAATCATAGCCCAGGTCATGATAAGACTTGTGCCAATAATTACAAAGAGCAGAATCCCCGGTTCAAATGTTGCCACCTGTGCCTCTAAAGGAATTGCATAAAAAAGTAGTATTGTAATGAGTCCTCTCGGAGCAATAAATAGTTGAGGTAGAATATCGCTGCCAATAAATGTTCTTAGGATGACAAATCTAATGGCATAGATAGACAATATAATGAGAACACTAACCAGAGCCACCTGGATGCTGAATAAAGAGGCAATGGCAATGGTCAATCCAAAAATAACAAAGAAAAAAGTACGCACAACAAATGCTGTTTCCAGGGTTACTATATGAAGTTCATGATAAATGCGGTGGGCTTTTTCATATTCCAAAAAGTGGGATAATTTCCCACCAAAAAACAGTTTCATATTGGCGATTACTAAACCGAATATTAAAATGATAAGCAAGGACGACAGATGAAGCTGTTTGCCTATTGCATATAATAAGAGCAATACAGCAATGAGCAGGAATAGTTTAGCCTGACTTTTTATCTGCTGAAAGATAAAAATGATCGCATAACTTGCAATAAGTGAAATGATTATTGTAAGAAGAATATTAAGGGCGAAACCTCCGGCACCTGAATCTTCTGCCGGATTTAACCCACTCACCAGGAAATAGAACATCATGATTCCCATAATGTCCGAAAATGTACTTTCATAGATATGAAATTCCTTTTTCTTTTCTGAAAGCTCACTAACACTTGGAATAATAATAGCACTGGATAGGATGGATAAAGGTGTGGCGTACAGCCATGCCGCATCCATAGACATATCCGGGACAAATTGATGCAGGATTAAAGCTGCTACCCATGCAGAACCTATGAGGCCTGTAAGGGCTATGGCCATAGATTTTAGTATAGGAATGAGTTTTTCTTTTTTTAATTTAAGTTCAAGAGCAGCTTCTAAAACAATCATGATCAGTCCAATAATACCCAGAACCTCCAATGCAGGAAAGAAGTCCACTTCTTCGGATGTAAAAGTCTTTAAGACAAATTGTAAAATGAATCCTAGTAAAATGAGTAATAAAACAGACGGAATGTTTGTTCTTTTTGATATTCCATTAAATAGAAAAGAAAGAATAAGTATTACTGATGCTTCAATAATGAGGTTGTAGGAGTTAAAGATGTCCATTTATAGTTTGTTAATGCAATTAGATTAATTCCAGTTATAATAAAGTTACTATTAAAAATTAAACGTTGATGGGATTACTATTAGTATCTATATAAATGGAATAAGCATCTCTTTTAAAGTCAAAAAAAGTTGTATATTTGCGCCACTGAAAGAATATAATTGTATTCATGAGGGGACAAGTTGTCCCCTCTTTTGTTACTTATGGTTATGTTAAAGACACAAGTTGAAGAGCTTTTGGCAAAAGCATTGAAGGAGAATAAAAAATTGTTTTTAGTTAATTTTTCAATTACTCCTGACAACACTATTAAGATTATTCTCGACGGAGATGAAGGAGTAAACCTGAAGGACTGTATAGCCGTAAGCAGAGCTATTGAACACAATTTAGATAGGGAGGAACATGATTTTTCCCTGGAAGTTACTTCAGCGGGGGCAGCAGAACCAATTGTGATGGCCCGCCAGTATCCAAAAAATATTGGCAGGAAATTAGTCGTAAAAACAGCGACCGATAGTTATGAAGGTGACCTCACCGAAGCTACAGAAAAAAGCATAACACTGGAGTGGAAAGAACGAGAACCTAAACCGGTAGGCAAAGGAAAAGTAACGGTTCAGAAAAGAAAAAAAATAGCCATATCTGATATTGATGAGGCAAAAGTTAAATTAAAATTTTAATCACAGGGCAAAATGGAAAATATTGCATTGATCGAATCTTTCTCGGAATTTAAGGATGACAAATTCATTGATCGGGTAACGCTAATGGCGATATTAGAGGACGTTTTTAGGAATGCTTTAAAGAAGAAATTCGGATCCGATGATAATTTTGATATCATTATTAACCCGGATAAAGGAGATTTAGAAATTTGGAGAAATAGGGTTGTTGTAGAAGACGGAGAAGTAGAAGAACCCAATGAGGAAATATCCCTTTCTGAAGCACGTAAAATTGAACCCGATTTTGAAGTTGGAGAAGATGTTTCTGAGGAAGTGAAGCTTATAGACCTTGGAAGAAGGGCAATTTTGGCTTTGCGCCAAAACCTGATATCCAAAATTCATGAACATGACAATACTACCATTTACAAACAATTTAAAGACCTTGAAGGCGAAATTTACACGGCTGAAGTGCATCACATAAGACATAAGGCAATTATTTTATTAGATGATGAAGGCAATGAAATAATCCTTCCAAAGGATAAACAAATACCTTCTGACTTTTTTAGAAAAGGTGACAATGTGAGGGGTATTATCGAAAGTGTTGAGCTCAAGGGAAATAAGCCAATGATCATCATGTCAAGAACTTCACCAATCTTCCTGGAGCAATTGTTCTTCCAGGAAATTCCCGAAGTGTTTGATGGGTTAATTACCATAAAAAAAGCAGTTAGAATTCCAGGTGAAAAGGCAAAAGTGGCAGTAGATTCCTATGATGACAGGATAGACCCTGTGGGAGCTTGCGTGGGGATGAAAGGAAGCCGGATTCATGGAATAGTTCGCGAGCTTGGAAATGAAAATATAGATGTTATTAACTGGACAAATAATCCTCAGTTAATGGTAACCCGTGCACTTAGCCCTGCGCGTGTTTCTACTGTGACATTAAATGATGAAAAAAAGACGGCCCAGGTTTACCTGAGGCCCGAGGAAGTTTCAAAGGCCATTGGCCGTGGCGGTCATAATATAAGGCTAGCAGGCCAACTTACAGGTTATGAGATAGATGTATTCCGTGAAGGGGTTGAGGAAGATGTAGAACTTACAGAATTCTCTGATGAAATTGAGGGCTGGATTATTGAAGAACTGAAAAAGATAGGCCTTGATACGGCCAGAAGTGTTCTGGAGCAGGATGTAGACGATTTAGTAAAACGCACTGATCTGGAAGAGGAAACTATTTCAGACGTTGTGAGAATCCTTAAAGAAGAATTTGAAGATTAAGCTATATATTAGCAACGTAAAAGTAGAGAGTAAACAGTATTTATGGCAGACAATGCAACAATAAGGCTTAATAAAGTCCTGAGAGAACTTAATATTTCTTTGGATAGAGCAGTGGAATTCCTTGCGTCTAAAGGACACAAGGTAGACGCTAGACCTACCACAAAGATTTCTGAAGACATACATCAGGTTCTTTTAGACGAATTCCAGACGGATATGAGCAAGAGGGTTGCATCCCAGGAAGTCGGCGAAGAAAAGCGTAAGGAAAAAGAAGCTATAAGACTGCAGTTAGAGCAGGAGCAGGAAGAAAAAAGACTGCAAAGAGAAAAAAGAGCTGCCTCAAGAGAGGTAGTGAAAGCCAAGGTTGAACTTTCAGGGCCAAAGAAAATAGGTAAAATTGACCTTGAACCTGCTAAAAAAGTTAAAGCGGAAACTAAGAAAGTTGAAGAAAAACAGGCTCCTAAAGAAGAGGTAGTTAGTCAAACAAAAGAAGAAGTTTCACAAGAAGTTACTGAGGAAATTAAGCCTGAAAAAGTTCCTGAGGCAAAAAAGGTTGATGAAAAAGTTCCGGAGGAGGAAAAATCTGAGGAAACCGGTTCTATAACTACACAATATAAAAAGCTTTCAGGGCCAAAAATAATGGGAGATAAAATAGATCTCTCCAAGTTTGATAAGCCCAAGAAAAAGAAAGAACCTGCAAAGGCACCTACCGAAGCTGATAAGCGTAAAAGAAGAAAACGTATAGTAAGTAACGGTTCGCCTGGTGCTGGCAGAACTAAAACTACTGCCAAAAAAGGACAACGTTTTGCATCTGCACCCAAGGTAGAGCCAACAGAAGAAGAAGTGCAAAAACAGGTTCGTGAGACCCTGGAAAAACTTCAGGGCAAATCCAAGAAAGGAAAAGGAGCAAAGTATAGAAGGGATAAAAGAGACCAGCACAGACAGCAGACTGAGAAAGATCTGGAACAACAAGAGCTGGAAAGCAAAATTCTTAAGGTTACTGAGTTTGTAACTGTAGGTGAAGTTGCGACTATGATGGAAGTTTCTTCTACCGAAATAATTTCTGCCTGTATGTCACTTGGAATCATGGTAACAATGAATCAACGACTGGATGCCGAAACACTTTCTATTGTTGCCGAAGAATTTGGTTATGAAGTTGAATTTATTACCGCAGATCTTGAAGAATCTATTGAAGAAGAAGTAGATGTTCCGGAGGATTTAAAGCCAAGGGCCCCTATTGTTACGGTAATGGGTCATGTAGATCATGGTAAAACATCATTATTAGATTACATCCGGGAAGAAAATGTAATTGCCGGAGAGAGTGGCGGTATAACGCAACATATAGGTGCGTACGGTGTTGCATTATCAGGGGGGCAGAAGATTACCTTTTTAGATACACCGGGTCATGAAGCATTTACTGCGATGAGAGCACGGGGAGCACAGGTAACCGATATTGCCATAATTGTAGTTGCTGCGGATGACGATATCATGCCTCAGACCAAAGAGGCTATCAGTCACGCCCAGGCAGCAGGCGTTCCTATCGTTTTTGCGATTAATAAAATTGACAGACCAACAGCAAATCCTGAAAAGATTAAAGAAGGTTTGGCCGCCATGAATTTGCTTGTAGAAGATTGGGGTGGCAAAATACAATCCCATGATATTTCGGCAAAAACCGGTGAAGGGGTAAAAGATCTTTTGGAAAAAGTGCTTTTAGAGGCAGAACTTTTAGAATTAAAAGCTAATCCGGATAAGTTAGCTTCCGGTACCGTAGTTGAAGCATTTCTGGATAAAGGTAGAGGATATGTCTCTACTATTTTGGTGCAGGCCGGTACTTTGGAAATAGGGGATTACGTTTTGGCGGGCACTTGTAGTGGCAAGATTAAGGCAATGCAGGATGAACGTGGCAAGACGGTTAAAAAGGCCGGTCCTTCTACACCGATTTCAATTTTAGGACTAGACGGGGCACCTCAGGCCGGGGATAAATTCAATGTGTTTGAAGATGAAAAAGAAGCTAAACAAATAGCATCCAAAAGGAGTCAGCTTCAACGGGAACAATCAGTAAGAACGCAAAGACATATTACCCTTGACGAAATTGGCAGGCGAATTGCTTTGGGCGAATTCAAGGAGTTGAATATTATTTTAAAGGGAGATGTGGATGGATCAGTAGAGGCATTAACCGATTCCTTCCAGAAATTGTCAACAGATGAAATACAAGTCAATATTATTCATAAAGGAGTAGGTGCAATAACTGAATCTGACGTATTATTAGCTTCGGCATCTGATGCTATTGTTATTGGTTTTAATGTGAGACCAATGGGCAATGCAAGGGATATTGCAGACAAAGAGGAGATTGATATCAGGATGTATTCAATTATTTATGACGCCATTAATGATCTTAAGGACGCCATGGAAGGAATGCTGTCTCCGGAGATGAAAGAGGAAATTACAGGTACAGCCGAAATCAGAGAAACTTTTAAAATATCGAAAGTAGGTACCATTGCGGGTTGCATGGTAACCACAGGCAAAATATTCAGAAACTCCAGTATTCGACTCATAAGGGATGGTGTGGTAATATTTACGGGAGAACTATCTTCTTTAAAAAGGTTTAAGGATGATGTAAAAGAAGTGGCCAAAGGTTATGATTGCGGACTTCAGATAAAAAACTACAATGATATAAAAGAAAGTGATATTGTAGAAGCCTTCCAGGAAGTGGCTGTAAAGAAAAAGCTTTAATCCGAATTTGAATTGTTCTGCGAATAAAGACCAAAGACAAGTCTTATTCCTGGAATAGATATATTGAATTATAGTAAAACATAAAACGACCTATTTGGTCGTTTTTGTTTTTTCTGGTTTTAATAAAAGTGATTCAGGATATTTTATCCGAACCTCTTTAAATTTGCGTTCCGCTTCCAATTTAGATCTAAATTGACCAATCTGAACCCTGTAAGTTGGGGAATCAAAAATAATTTTCGCTTTTAAGTCAGGAAAATCAATATCTACCTGTTGTTTAAGTTCCTCTGCTTTCGAATACGAGCCGAATCCAACCTGAATTGTATAAAAATTGGATTTCGAATTACTTATTTTATAAACTTCGAGAAGACGGGTAATACTCGCATCCTGTTCAATGCTGATTTCTCCACTCTGTGCTGTTCCGCAAGTAACGAAGCCAAGTAGTATTACTGATAGAATTGCTGTTTTCATGATATAAAATTTATTGGCATCAAACTTAAAATGCAAAAGTAATTTATTGAAGGTTAAACAAAAGTTTTCTGACTTATTTAGAATCAGTATAAATTATAAATTATAAAACCCTTAACATTTCTCAAATAAAGTCAAAGTCTTATTTTTGTCGTCAATTTGAGCGGCGATAAATTACCTTATTACCCTATTCTAATAGTAATTATCGTGCCAGAATTAAGATAGAAATATTTTAAATATGAAAAAGGTTTTGTACCGCCATCAGATTTCTAAACTTTTTGCTTTTACTATAGTAGTTTACCTACTCCTTTCAAATTCTCTTTTTGCCCAGCAGGAAGACGCTGAACCCGGTGTTGAAGCTGATACTGAAGTTGCTGCCGAAACTGCAGATGCAGCTGCTGGTGATGTCGCAAAAGGTAAACAGTTATTTAATCAGAATTGTGCTGCTTGTCATGCGTTAAATAGAAAAATGACCGGGCCTGCCCTGGCTAATGTTGAGACCAGACTGGCTGAAGAGGAAGGTTTAGATAAGGAATGGTTATATACCTGGATTAAGAATAGTGCGGGGATGATTAGTTCCGGGGATGCCTATGCTAATAAAATTTATGAGGAGTACAATCAGGCTGCAATGACTGCATTTCCCACACTATCAAATGCAGATATTGATGATATATTGGCTTACACAGCTGCTCCACCACCTGCGCCGGTAGCTGCAACAACTACAGCTGCTGCAAGCGAGGGAACGGGTGATTCTTCAGGGATTACCAATGAAATTATTTTGGGAGCCCTTGTCCTGGTTTTTGCCTTACTCGTAATGATGTTGTTTTTAGTAAACAGTACCTTACAACGAATAGCTGAAGCTAATGGCGTAGTGCTTGAAAAGGAAAAAGCGGTTAAGCGAACTCCAATATGGAAGGCATTTGCACAAAACCAATTCCTGGTTCTCGTATCTTGTATTTTCCTGTTATTGGCGAGTGCGTATTTTGCTTATGGATGGATGATGCAAGTGGGTATAGATCAGGGTTATGCCCCAATTCAACCAATTCATTATTCCCATAAAATACATGCCGGAGATAATAAAATTGAATGTAAATATTGCCATTCTTCTGCCAGAGTATCTAAACATTCTGGAATACCCTCATTAAATGTTTGTATGAATTGTCATAAATCAATTTATGAGTATAAAGGAAACCCTGAGGGTCCAAGTCCCGAAGATTTGGCTAATGGGTATACCAAGGCTTACTTTAATCATTCTCAGCACGTTTCCGTTGCAGGTATTGAATGTCAAACCTGTCATGGTCCGGTTGAGGAAATGGAGATCATGTATCAATATTCATCATTGACTATGGGGTGGTGTATTAATTGCCATAGAGAAACAAATGTTAAGGTAGAGGATAATGCCTACTATGCGAAAATACATGATGAATTATCCAAAAAATATGGCGTTGAAAACCTTACCGCTGCTCAAATGGGCGGATTGGAATGTGGCAAGTGCCATTATTAGAAAAAATTAAGCATCTAATTACAGATATATAGTATGGCATCAAAAAAGTATTGGAAAAGCGAAGCGGAGTTAAATCCCAACGATTCCATCATGGAGACGCTAAGACAAAACGAATTTCCTGAAGAAATACCAGTTGATGATTTTTTAGGGGATAAGGACAATTTGTCTGCCAGTACAACCAATAGGCGCGACTTTCTAAAATATGTAGGTTTTAGCACTGCTGCAGCCTCAATAGCGGCTTGTGAGGGCCCTGTGAGAAAGTCTATACCCTATGTTGTTAAGCCGGAACAAATTATTCCCGGTGTGGCAAATTATTATGCAACCACGATAGCGGATGGCTATGATTTTGCCAGTATTTTGATCAAAACACGAGAAGGCAGACCCATTAAAGTCGAAAATAATAAGGAAGCAAAAACAAATGGTAATGGCAATGCAAGAGTGCAGGCATCTGTTCTTTCGTTATATGACAGCACAAGACTGCAAGGCCCTTTGGCAAATGGAGAACCTGTTGAGTGGTCCTCGTTAGATGCGTCAGTAAAAAATAAGTTAGAAGGATTAAAAGATTCTGGGAAGCAAATAGTATTGCTTACACAGACATATGCCAGTCCATCTACTTCAAAATTGATAAATGAGTTTAAAGAAGTCTACGGGAATGTAAATCACGTTACCTATGACGCCATAAGTGAAGATGCCGCTCTGGATGCATACGAAGCTAAATATGGAGAAAGAGCTCTGCCGTCATACGATTTTGAACAAGCGGAAATCATTGTTTCTTTTGGCGCAGATTTTCTGGCCGATTGGCAGGGTGGTGGCTTGGATAGTGGATATTCCAAAGGGCGAATCCCAAAAGAGGGTAAAATGTCCAGGCATATTCAGTTTGAATCCATTATGTCTCTTACCGGAGCAAATGCTGATAAACGTATTCCATTAAAACCTTCGGAACAAAAAAAGGCACTTGCGAGCTTATTTGGTAAACTAAACAATAGCTCTGTTAGCGTTGATCTCAGTGATGCGGTTAGTAAAGCTGTAGACGATGCTGCAGCAGAAATTAAGAAAGCGGGAAACAAGGCAGTTGTTGTAACCGGGTTGGATGATTTAAATGCACAGTCAGTCACGTTGGCTATAAATGAGATGCTGGCCAGTACTTCTTTTGACCCGACCAAACCTAGGTATATAAGACAAGGAAACACTCAGGCTGTTAATAAGCTTATTCAGGACATGAATTCCGGTACAGTTGGGGCGTTAATTATAGATGGTGTTAATCCTATGTACACGCTCCCGAACGCTTCTGAGTTTGCTGAAGGTGTGGCTAAAGTAGATTTATCAGTCACTTTTTCAACGAATTGGAATGAGACAACAGAAATTACAGAATTTACCGCTGCTTCTAATCACTTTTTAGAATCATGGGGGGATGCGGAATTTGTAAAAGGACATTACAGCCTTATGCAACCTGCTATAAAAGAACTTTTTGATACCAGGCAATTTCAGCAGTCACTTTTACTGTGGATGGGCAGTGATTTGAGTTATTACAATTACATAAAAGAGGCCTGGAGTTTTGGTGTTTGGAGTGAAGCATCCTGGAATAAGGCACTTCATGACGGTATTTTTGTGTTGGAATCAAACGAGGAAGGAGAAACAGCTGCTGAAGTTCAGGCAATGGATCAACAGGCAGGAGCTGGTGCAGCAGTTGCGCCAATTTCTTCTGCAATTAGTGCACTGGCTAATTCATCAGCTGAGGGAATGGAACTTGTTCTCTATCCAAAAATAGGAATGGGCGACGGTCAGCAGGCCAATAATCCTTGGTTACAAGAATTCCCGGACCCTATAACAAGAGTCGCATGGGATAATTATGTTACTATATCCAGAGCAGATGCCTCTGCAATGGGACTGATAAATGAAAATGTAGCAAATGGAGGTCTTAACGGAAGTTACGCAAAACTTACAGTAAACGGGGTCTCTTTGGAGAATGTGCCTGTAATTATTCAACCGGGCCAGGCAGCTGGTACTGTAGGATTATCATTTGGATATGGCCGGCAGGTAGGTATGAAAGCTGAAATGCAGACCGGTGTTAATGCATATGCTCTTTACCAGGGGTTCAATAGTATTCAGAATGTAAGTCTCGAAAAGGCAACAGGAATGCATGAGTTTGCATGTATGCAGCTTCACAACACCCTCATGGGCAGAGGAGATATCATAAAGGAGACTACTTTAGAGATATTTAATACAAAAGATCATTCGGAATGGAATCATGTACCTCAGGTATCATTGAACCATCAGGAAGTTCCAGCCACTACGGTTGATCTTTGGGATAGTTTTGACAGGTCTATTGGACATCACTTTAACATGTCTATAGATCTTAATGCCTGCACCGGATGTGGTGCTTGCGTAATAGCTTGCCACGCGGAAAATAATGTGCCCGTTGTTGGTAAAGAAGAGGTTCGGAAATCCAGAGACATGCACTGGTTGCGTATAGACAGATATTATTCTTCTGAAGATACTTTTGACGGGGACAATACTAAAAAAGATGAAATGTCCGGCGTCTCTCAGACAAAGTCAGGTTTTGAGGAAATGGAGCAAGCTGCAGTAAATCCTCAGGTTGCTTTTCAGCCTGTAATGTGTCAGCATTGTAACCATGCACCTTGTGAGACCGTTTGTCCGGTAGCAGCAACTACACATAGTCGTCAGGGCCAGAATCATATGGCATATAACAGATGCGTTGGAACCAGATATTGTGCCAACAACTGTCCGTATAAAGTAAGAAGGTTTAATTGGTTCCTGACAAATAATAATGATGAATTTGATTATCATTTCAACAATGATCTGGGCAAGATGGTGATTAACCCTGATGTTACAGTACGATCCAGAGGAGTTATTGAGAAATGTTCTCTCTGTATCCAGATGACCCAAAAAACGATTCTTGATGCTAAACGTGAGGGTAGGGAAATAGAAGATGGTGAGTTTCAGACAGCTTGTTCTAATGCGTGTAGTAATGGAGCTATAGTATTTGGCGATTCAAATGACGAAGAAAGCCAGGTTACAGAATTAAAGAAAAATGACAGGATGTATCACTTACTGGAAAGCGTTGGAACAAAACCAAATGTGTTTTATCAGGTTAAAGTGAGAAACACTAATGAAGCATAATCAATTAAGGAAGAATACAACTATAATAAAACTATATGGCGTCGCATTACGAAGCACAAATACGTAAACCCTTAGTTCTTGGGGACAAAGGCTACCACGATGTATCGGTAGATATTGCAGCTCCGGTTGAAGGACGGGCTAACAGGCAATGGTGGATTGTTTTTTCCATTGCATTGGCAGCACTCCTTTGGGGGGTAGGTGCAATAATTTATACGATTTCTACCGGTATTGGAACCTGGGGACTTAATAAAACAGTAAACTGGGCCTGGGATATTACAAATTTCGTGTGGTGGGTAGGTATCGGACACGCCGGAACCTTAATTTCTGCGGTACTTTTATTATTTCGACAAAAATGGAGAATGGCAATTAACCGATCTGCGGAGGCCATGACGATATTTTCTGTAATCCAGGCGGGCTTATTCCCTATAATACACATGGGTAGACCGTGGTTGGCTTATTGGGTTGTCCCAATACCTAATCAGTTTGGTTCATTATGGGTTAATTTTAATTCGCCCCTGTTATGGGATGTTTTTGCGATATCAACGTATTTATCAGTTTCATTGGTTTTCTGGTGGACAGGCTTACTACCGGATTTCGGTATGATTCGCGACAGGGCTGTAAAACCTTTCCAAAAGAAAATTTACGGTCTGGTTAGTTTCGGATGGACTGGTCGTGCAAAAGACTGGCAGCGCTTTGAAGAAGTTTCCCTTGTTCTTGCAGGTTTGGCAACACCACTTGTACTTTCTGTACATACTATTGTATCTTTTGACTTCGCAACTTCTGTTATTCCTGGTTGGCACACCACCATTTTCCCGCCTTACTTTGTTGCGGGAGCAATTTTCTCAGGATTTGCCATGGTCCAAACACTCTTGATAATAATGAGAAAGGTAAGTCACCTTGAGGATTATATAACCGTTCAGCATATCGAACTGATGAACATAGTTATCATGATAACAGGTTCAATTGTTGGTTGTGCGTATATCACAGAACTTTTTATTGCCTGGTATTCCGGGGTTGAATATGAACAGTATGCTTTTCTTAACAGGGCGACAGGACCATATTGGTGGGCCTATCTTTTAATGATGAGCTGTAACGTTGTTTCACCACAGATAATGTGGTTCAAGAAAATTAGAACAAGTATAGTAATTTCATTTATTATATCAATTGTAGTAAATGTAGGTATGTGGTTTGAAAGATTTGTGATAATAGTTACATCATTGCATAGAGATTACCTGCCTTCATCCTGGACTATGTTCTCGCCAACTTTTGTTGATATTGGTATTTTCATAGGTACTGTTGGATTCTTCTTTGTGCTCTTTTTATTATATTCAAGAACCTTCCCGGTAATTGCACAAGCTGAGGTAAAATCAATATTAAAATCATCAGGCGCCCGTTATAAAGCTCTTAGAGATGCCGGTAAACCATTATATACCTTAAGTAAAAATGGAATTGTAAGGGAAACAATCATTAGCGATGACGAGCAAGCTTCGGTTTCCTCGGAACCTGATGAAAAAAGTTTGCTTGGTGCACTGGGTAGTTTTGATTCAACAACTCAGGAACCCGATGATCTGAAAAAAGTAAAAGGGATCGGTCCTTTAATGGAAAAGACCCTTAATAAATTGGGCATTTTCAGTTTTTTACAAGTGAGTAAAATGACACAGAAAGAATATGATTTGCTTGATTCTCTTACCGGTGCTTTCCCTGGCAGAGCTCAGAGAGATGATTGGGCAGGACAAGCAAGAATGTTTTTAAACAACGATAAATAATTATGGCAGCTACTGTTATCCACGCATATTATGATGATGATGATGTATTGATGCACGCCGTTAAAAAGGTAAAAGCTGAAAAACATCACATCGAGGAGGTCTATTGTCCTTTCCCTGTGCATGGTTTGGACAAGGCAATGGGCTTAGCTCCAACCAGAATTGCAATTACGTCCTTTATGTATGGATGTTTGGGATTAATTGTTTCTATTGTTATGATGAAATACATAATGATTGATGACTGGCCGATGGATATTGGTGGAAAGCCCAGCTTTAGCTATATCGAAAATATGCCTGCTTTTGTGCCTATCATGTTTGAATTAACGGTTTTTTTCGCGGCACATTTAATGGTAATTACGTTTTATTTGCGAAGTAGGTTATGGCCATTTAAAAAGGCTGAAAACCCTGATGTGAGAACAACAGACGCTCATTTTATTATGGAAGTTGAAGTGCATAATAATGAGTCTGAATTAAAAGACTTGTTGTTAGATACCGGGGCAGTAGAGTTGAACATTATTAAAAACGGTCATTAGAAAATGAAGGGTTTTATAAGAATAGTAATGATTCTGGCAGTAATTGGATTGCTTTCTGCATGTGCAGATAGTAATAGTCCAAATTATCAATATATGCCAAATATGTATGAGCCGGTGGGTTATGAAACCTATCAGCAGGTTGATTTTCTTCCCAGTGGAACCGAAGCCATGACGCCTCCGGAAAATACCATTCACAGAGGCTGGCTGCCCTATGAGTATGCCAATGATCTTGAAGGCAAGGAAATGGCCAGAATGCAACAAAGTCCATTAGATTCTTTGCAAATGGAAGCAAACCTTGCGAAGGGCAAAGAACTTTATGTCATATACTGCGGCATATGCCATGGGAACCAGGGCAAAGGGCAGGGAACCCTTGTAAAAAGGGAAAAAATACTTGGCGTACCCAGCTATGCAGATGCCGCCAGGAACATTACCGTTGGAAGCACCTATCATACTATTTATTACGGGTTGAATTCCATGGGATCTTATGCCGGTCAACTTGATTATGAAGAACGTTGGCAAGTATCCGAGTACGTAATGCAATTGAAACAAGACTTAACAAAATAATACATAGACCTTTAATATGTACACGTTTTCAAACAGATTAAAAATAGCTTCCTTTATTCTCATGGCCGTTGGGGTATTGGGAATTGGAATAGGCTTTGTATCGGCACCGGCAACGGTAGATGAAGCCAAAGCTATGGTAGCCGCCCATGATGACGGTCATGGAGATTCACACGGAGAGGAAGCATCTCAGGCAATGGCTTCAGACCATGGTGAGGCTGCTGGTCATGGTGTAGATCATGATGAGCACTTATTGCACCAACTGCAAAACAGACCTTGGTCTGCCTTATATGTGGCAGCTTTCTTTTTCTTTATGATTGCTTTAGGGGTTCTCGCATTTTATGGAATTCAAAGGGCTTCACAAGCCGGATGGTCACCTATGTTATTCAGGGTAATGGAAGGAATTACGGCATATCTTGTACCCGGAGGGATAATAGTATTTGTTATTCTGGTACTTTCAGTAATGCATTTTAATCATTTATTTACATGGATGGATGCCGATGTAGTTGCTCATGATAAGTTACTCCAAAATAAAGCAGGATATCTGAATCCAACTTTCTTCCTGATTAGAGCCGCATTCTTCCTTGGAGGATGGATAGGTTATCGTGAAATATCCCGAAGACTTTCTATTGCGCAGGACAAAGCGGATGATAATTCCAATTTCAAAAAGAACTTCAGATGGTCAGCTGCTTTTCTTGTTTTTTATCTTATTACAGAATCCATAATGTCCTGGGATTGGATTATGAGTGTAGATCCGCATTGGTTCAGTACGTTGTTTGGATGGTATCTTTTTGCGAGTATGATTGTTTCCGGCATTACAGTTATTGCCATGGTTACCATTTACCTTAAATCAAAGGGATATTTACCGGATGTCAATGACAGCCATATTCATGACTTGGCTAAGTTTATGTTTGGCTTTAGTATATTCTGGACTTATCTTTGGTTTGGGCAGTTTATGTTAATATGGTACGCAAATATTCCTGAAGAAGTTACATATTTCGTTACAAGGATTGAAGATTACAATCTGCCATTTTTTGGCATGGTGGCAATGAATTTTGTTTTTCCTTTATTGTTGTTAATGAATAGCGATTATAAAAGAGTGAATTGGTTTGTGATTATGACAGGTATCGTTTTACTTGCAGGCCATTATTTAGATATATTTAATATGATAATGCCGGCAACAGTTGGTGACCAGTGGTATATTGGGATCCCGGAATTAGGTGCGATACTCTTTTTTGCAGGAGCTTTTATTTTCTGGGTGTTCCGAGCGCTTACCAATGCTCCCTTACAACCTAGCCGTAATCCTTTTATAGAAGAAAGCAGACATTTTCATTATTAGTAAATATTAAAGTATAATTTCAATACATACAATGACTACATTATTGATCTTAATTGTTTTAGTACTAGTGGCAATTGCTATTTGGCAAATGACCAAAATCTTTGAATTGTCCAAGCTAAAAACAGAAGATTCACAAGTTGCGACCGATAAGGATAATAAGTATAATGGTTACTTGTTGTTTGCTTTTTTGATATTTATTTATGGGATAACCATATTTAGTTTTTATAAATACACTAAAGTCTTATTGCCCGAATCAGCATCGGCTCATGGAAATGATTATGATTACTTGCTGCTTGTTTCATTCATCATCATCTTTTTTGTACAAACCATTACTCAGGCTTTATTACATTATTTTGGGTACAAATATCGCGGTGAGAAAGGGAAAAAAGCCTTATTTTTTGCAGATAATGACAGGTTGGAATTCATTTGGACGATAATACCCGTGATTGTCTTGGCAGGATTAATCTTGTGGGGATTATATACCTGGACCAATATAATGGATATTAATGACGAGGATGACCCACTGATTGTAGAACTTTATGCTCAACAGTTTAACTGGACTGCAAGATATGGTGGAACGGACAATGTATTAGGAAGCGCCAATGTTAGAATGATAGATATTGATAAGGCAAATGTTTTAGGATTGGATGAATCGGACCCTAATGCTTCAGATGATGTTATCGTAAAAGAATTACATCTGCCAGTTGGAAGGAAGGTGAATTTTAAAATGCGATCGCAGGATGTATTGCACTCAGCTTATATGCCTCATTTTAGGGCTCAGATGAATTGTGTACCCGGAATGACAACGGAGTTTTCTTTTACGCCTACCATAACTACTGCTGAGATGAGAATGAATCCGGATATAGTAGACAAGGTAAAAAGGACAAATAAAATCAGAGCGGAACGCGCTGCTAATGGAGAGGACAACTCTGATCCATGGGAATTTGATTATGTACTTTTGTGTAATAAAATTTGTGGCAAATCGCACTACAATATGCAGATGAAGATCATTGTAGAAAGTGAAGAAGATTATAATGCCTGGATAGAAAGTCAGCAGACTTTTAGTCAAACCATGGCATCAATAGAATAAATAGAGCTATATAAAAAGAAGATTAATATAAAAAAAATTGAATTATGTCTGTTACTGCACATGCCCACGTTGATGAACACGCAGATGATCATGTTCATCATCATAAAGAGACATTTGTAACTAAGTATATTTTCAGTCAGGATCATAAGATGATTTCAAAGCAGTATCTGATTACTGGTTTGATTATGGGTATTATTGGTATTGCCATGTCTCTTTTATTCAGATTGCAATTAGCCTGGCCCGGTGAATCGTTTCCTATTTTTGAAGTATTTCTAGGAGGTTGGGCACCCGATGGTGTTTTGGACGCGGATATGTACCTTGCATTGGTTACCATACACGGTACCATAATGGTATTCTTTGTCCTTACAGCCGGTTTAAGTGGTACTTTTAGTAACCTTCTTATCCCGCTTCAAATTGGGGCAAGGGATATGGCTTCAGGTTTTTTGAATATGCTATCATATTGGATGTTTTTTGTATCCAGTGTAATTATGGTTATTTCACTTTTTGTGGAGGCAGGACCTGCAGCTGCAGGATGGACCATTTACCCGCCGCTTAGTGCACTCCCAATGGCACAACCCGGATCCGGGATGGGAATGACATTATGGTTGGTATCCATGGCAATCTTTATTGCTTCTTCCTTATTAGGATCGTTGAACTACATTGTCACAGTAATAAATCTTAGGACTAAGGGGATGTCTATGACAAGACTTCCATTAACGATATGGGCGTTTTTCGTAACTGCAATTATTGGGGTAATTTCCTTCCCTGTATTACTATCCGCAGCTTTACTTTTAATAATGGACAGAAGTTTCGGAACCTCTTTCTTTTTATCGGATATTTTTATTCAGGGTGAAGTTTTACATTATCAGGGAGGCTCCCCAGTATTATTTGAACACTTGTTTTGGTTTTTAGGACACCCTGAGGTATACATTGTACTCTTACCAGCTCTGGGCATTACTTCTGAAGTTATGTCTACCAATGCACGTAAACCAATTTTTGGTTATAGAGCAATGGTAGCATCTATTTTAGCGATTGCATTTTTGTCTACAATAGTATGGGGCCACCATATGTTTATTTCGGGAATGAATCCATTCCTCGGATCTGTATTTACCTTTACTACGCTCTTAATAGCAATTCCATCTGCGGTAAAGGCATTTAATTATATAACCACATTATGGAAGGGAAATTTACAGCTTAACCCTGCAATGCTTTTCTCAATAGGATTGGTATCAACATTCATAACCGGAGGTTTGACAGGGATAATTCTAGGGGATAGTACTTTAGATATAAATGTTCACGATACGTATTTTGTTGTGGCTCACTTTCACCTGGTAATGGGTATTTCTGCATTATATGGATTATTTGCAGGGGTCTACCATTGGTTCCCCAAAATGTTTAAGCGCATGATGAATAAGAATCTGGGCTATGTACATTTTTGGATTACTGCGATCTGTGCTTACGGGGTCTTCTTCCCTATGCACTTTGTGGGCATGGCAGGCGTCCCAAGACGTTATTATCAAAACACGGCCTTCCCTATGTTTGATGAATTGACAGATGTGAATGTTCTTATTACTGTTTTTGCACTGATAGCAGGGCTGGCTCAATTAGTATTCTTATATAATTTCATCATCAGTATTTTTTATGGAAAACCCACAGAACAAAACCCATGGAAATCTAATACCCTGGAGTGGACTGCTCCAATAGAGCACTTCCATGGAAACTGGGAAGGTGAGATTCCGCATGTACACAGATGGGCATATGATTATAGTAAAATTGATGAAAATGGGGAATATATAATTCCGGGTCAGGATTTTGTCCCGCAAAACATTCCACTTCAACAAGATGAGGAAGAACTGAATCATTAAAGAAAAAACTTTTATTAGAAAATTTTAAGGCCCATCCATTAGGATGGGCTTTTTGTTGGTATTGGTGCAGGATTTATTATAAGGTTTTTATAAAATAATAAACCCAACTTATTTTTAGCGGGAATAATTGTTAAATTCGTTATCGTGAAAAACTTAATTATATTTTTTATAGCGTTCACTACTTTGGCGGTTAGCGCCCAAAGAAAACCTAAAATAAAAGGCAATAAATCTATTGTAAATGTAAATGAGGACCTGCCTTTCTTTAATGCAATAGAAGTCAAGGATGATCTTGAAATTTCTTTAATTGAGTCCACCATACCCGGATATTCAATTACAGCAGATGATAATTTGATAGATATTTTAAGATTTGATGTCGTAGACAGCACCCTGATTATACGATCGTTTTACAAGATTACAACCAAGAAACAACTAGATATAACGGTAAACTACAATGATCTGAAGAGCATAGTTATGCAGCAAGGTAAAGTAGTTACAAAAAACATGATTAATGCCGATGAACTTAAAATCAGCACATTTGGTGCTTCTAAACTTGAATTAAACGCTAAAGCTTCAATTGTTCATTTAAATATGGAAGGTACAAGTTCGGGGAATCTGAATATTCAGTCAGATTCAATAGATCTGATCCTAAAAGATAAAATAAATCTTAATATTTATACGACAACCGTTAAAGGCAATATTGAAATGCATAATAGCACTTCGGTGGTTGCTGAAGGAACTTCGGACACTATGAATATAAAATTATCAGGAAGCAGTGATCTTAAGGCCCAGAAATTGGAAACAGGAGTTATCAGTTCAGTTTTAGAAGAGACAGCTAAGGCAAGGGTATTCGCCTATAAAAGTATAGAACTCTCATCTAGTGGTTCGGCCAAGACATATTTATGGGGAAATCCCAAGATAATTTTGAATGAATTTCTGAATACTTCAGAGCTATATAAGAGAGAGGAATAAAAGTCAGAATATGACTAATAAAAAAACCCCCATCGCTTTACGCGATGGGGGTTTTTGAAAACTCAACTAAGTTAGGACTGCAGAGAAAAGTCTGCTTTAGGACCTGCCTCCACAATTTCAGTATTTACATCAGCTTCAAACTTTTTAAAGTTTTCATTAAAAAGCGCTACAAGCTTATTCTTAACTTCCTGATATTCCTCTTTATTATCCCATGTATTCTTGGGTATGAGAACTTCTGAAGGTACACCCGGACAACTTAGTGGAATTTGAAAGCCAAATTCCTGGTCTGTAGTGAATTCTACATTGTCAAAATCATGATTGTGAATTGCATCAATCATTGCTCGAGTATATTTCAGGCTCATCCTGGATCCCACACCATGAGCTCCACCAGTCCATCCGGTATTTACCAACCAGGCGGCGGCCTTGTGCTCCTTGATTTTTTCTGCAAGTAACTCTGCATATTTATTTGGATGCCACATCATAAAGGCTGCTCCAAAACAAGCACTGAATGTTGCCTGTGGTTCTGTTACACCCATTTCAGTGCCGGCTACCTTTGCGGTATATCCTGAAATAAAGTGATAACTAGCTTGTTCAGGAGTAAGTTTACTTACTGGAGGTAATACACCAAAAGCATCACAGGTAAGGAAGATTATATTTTCCGGATGACCTGCTATACAAGGTATTTGTACATTATCTATGTACTCAATTGGATAAGAGGCTCTTGTATTTTGTGTTATAGAAGTATCTGTGTAATCTACTTCCCTTGTGAATTTATCATATACCACATTTTCCAGAACTGTACCAAATTTAATGGCATTATATATATCCGGTTCTTTCTCTGGTGAAAGATTTATCGCCTTAGCATAGCATCCTCCTTCAATATTAAATGTACCCTTGTCAGTCCAACAGTGCTCGTCGTCTCCAATTAATCTGCGTTTAGGATCAGCACTTAAAGTGGTTTTTCCTGTTCCTGACAAACCAAACAAAATAGTTACGTCATCCTTTTCGCCCACATTTGCAGAACAGTGCATTGGTAATACATTTTCTAATGGCATTAAATAATTCATAACGGAGAAGATACCTTTTTTCATCTCACCCGCATATTGTGTTCCAAGAATTACAATTTCTTTGCGTTCCAAATTAAGATCTACACTCGTTTTGGAAGTCATTTCAGAAGTATACCTGTTAGCCGGGAACCCCCCTGCATTAAGAACGACATAATCTGGTTCGCCAAAATTTTCAAGCTCTTCTGCTGTTGGCATGATTAACATATTCTGCATAAACAGGGCATGATACGCTCTCGTGCATATAATTCTAACTTTAAGCCTGTATTTTGGATCCCATCCGGCAAAAGCATCTACTACGAATAAGTGATCACAAATATTCAAGAAATCTAATGCACGTTCATGGTTTACCATAAAGGTATGTTCATCCAATCCGATATTGATATCACCCCAGTCAATATTATTTTCAGAATCGGGGTGTCTTACAATTCTTTTATCCTTAGGACTCCGGCCCGTTTTTTCTGCAGAATAGGTCATTAGAGCACCTACATTGGAAATGGCCGTTCCTTTTTCTAATCGCAACCCTAATTCATAAAGCACCGGTACACTGCTATTCCTATATACCTGCTCCGTTTCTATCCCGTATTTTTGAAGATTAAAAGATGTTTTCATTGATTTTTTGTTTTTGAAGATTGTACTTTCCTAACTATTGATAATTTAGTAATTATTCATAAATTCTATGCAAAGAATGCAATAAATCTTTGTAAAAAAGATGACAAATATCATGTGCATTCAAGGATTTGTCTTAATATAAAGAAGTAAGTACATTTTGTGATATTTACCGCTTTTCTTTTTTACTATCTTTGAAAACATGAACGATAATCTTGATCCTACCGGCTCCTCTTTTTCACAAGAGGAATTGGATATGGAACGTGCTCTACGACCTATTACCTTTGATGATTTTACAGGACAGGAACAAGTATTGGAGAACCTGAAGGTTTTCGTACAGGCCGCAAACCAGCGCAATGAAGCCCTGGATCATACATTATTTCATGGTCCACCGGGATTAGGTAAAACTACTTTGGCACATATTCTTGCGAATGAATTGGGTGTTGGAATAAAAATTACTTCCGGTCCGGTTTTGGATAAACCGGGAGATCTTGCAGGACTATTAACCAATCTGGATGAAAGAGATGTTTTATTCATAGATGAAATTCATAGACTAAGTCCCATAGTAGAAGAGTATTTGTACTCTGCTATGGAGGATTATAAAATAGATATCATGATTGAAACCGGCCCAAACGCCAGGTCGGTACAAATAAATTTGAACCCTTTTACATTAATCGGGGCAACAACTCGCTCAGGCTTATTAACAGCCCCTATGCGAGCCAGATTTGGCATAACAAGCAGGCTTGAGTACTACAGAACTGAATTATTATCAACTATAGTAATGCGTAGTGCAGATATTCTAAGAGTACCAATTACAGATGATGCAGCAATCGAAATTGCGGGAAGAAGCAGGGGAACCCCAAGAATAAGCAATGCCTTGCTAAGAAGGGTAAGAGATTTTGCTCAAATAAAAGGTGATGGGAATATTGATATGAATATATCCAAATACGGATTAAAAGCCCTGAATGTAGATACTCATGGATTGGACGAAATGGATAATAAAATTTTAACAACTATTATCGATAAGTTTAAAGGAGGCCCGGTAGGCATAACTACCTTGGCGACAGCAGTTTCGGAAAGTGCAGAAACAATTGAAGAAGTCTACGAACCTTTCTTAATTCAGCAGGGATTTATAATGCGTACACCCAGGGGTAGAGAAGTAACCGAGTTAGCCTACACCCACTTGGGCAGAATTAAAGGAGGTTCCCAACCCGGTTTGTTTTAGTTTTTTTGTATGTCAGGCTGAGCGCAGTCGAAGCCTTAAATAATAATAGATTCCAATATGTCAGGCTGAGCGCAGTCGAAGCCTTAAATAATAATAGATTCCAATATGTCAGGCTGAGCGCAGTCGAAGCCCATCCAAAACAGAAAATGTATAGTTACTACGTTTATATATTAAAATGTTCAGATCAATCCTATTACACTGGGATTACTAATGACCTTGATAAAAGAATTGAACAACATCAATCGGGAATTAAAAAAGATAGCTATACCTACAAAAGAAGACCTCTTGAGCTTGAATTTTATCAGGAATTTAATGATGTATTGCAAGCTATTTATTTTGAAAAGAAAATAAAGGGGTGGACAAGAAGAAAAAAAGAAGCTTTGATTCATGGTGATGATCAATTACTTCAAATTCTTTCCGAGTGTAGGAATGCAACACATTATAAATACCATGATTATCAAAATTAATGGCTTCGACTGCGCTCAGCCTGACAAATAGCTTATAAATGAAAGACCTCCCCACAATTTCTCAATTCCAGGTTTTTAAGAACAGAAAGACGATACTAAAAAACCCTTTGCCTTTCCACAGGGCTAATTTTGAAAAATATGGAGATATTTTCAGGGTAAGGGTTGGTTTTCGGAAGGCTGTAATTTTCACACGCGATGCCACTATTATTAAGCATATACTTCAAAAACAACATAAAAAGTACGAGAAGTCAGAACTCCAAACCGTAGATCTTGCAAAATATATCGGGCATGGAATCCTGACTTCTAATGGAGAACATTGGCGCAAACACCGGCGTATGGTGCAACCCGCATTTCACAAAAAGAAGCTCAGGGGTTTATTGGGTATCATGAAGCAGGCAGTTGACTCAGAATTAAAAAGAATAGAACCCGGTGTAACCCAGGATGTATTTCCGCTTATGGGCGATTTGGCATTCCAGGTCGTAGCACAAGCCCTTTTTAGTCGCTACGATATTCAACAAAGCATGGAAGAGCTTCAGGACTATACGGAGCGTAACCAGAAGATGTTAATCAGGGAAATGAGGCAACCATACCTAAAATGGTGGTTTATACTAAGCGGTAAAATTAAAAAACACCTGGACCTGGCCGAACAGGGTAAAATTAAAAAACACCTGGACCTGGCCGAACAGGGAAGGAATATTCTAAATAGTATTATCGAAGAACGAATAACTTCCGGGGAACAGAAGGATGATTTATTGGATATGCTTTTAAATGCGACCTATGAAGATGGCAAACATATGCCCAGGCGACAGTTAATAGATGAAGTCCTGATCTTATTTACGGCAGGCCATGAGACTACTGCCAATGCCCTTAGTTTTGCGCTTCACTTGTTGGCTAAACATCCAGATATCCAGAATAAGGTTTTAAAGGAAGTTGAAAACACAGACCTGGATTCTGATGATATTATGCAGTGCCTGTCTGAATTAACCTATACAAAACAATGTATAGAAGAAGCTTTAAGGCTTTATCCCCCTGCTTATGTCATTGATAGAACAGCCATATCAGATGATATTGTTAAGGGACAAAGTTTTACCAAAGGTTCTTTGGTTTTAATGTCTATTTACGAATTGCACAGGTCATCAGCATTCTGGGATGCACCGGAAGAATTTAATCCGGACCGCTTCGATATATCCTTAAAAAGAGACTATTCCAATTATTACTATCCTTTTGGCGCAGGGCCCAGAATGTGCGTAGGGAACAACTTTGCTATGTATGAGATGATCATTACTATAGCGCAAATTATTAAGAAATTTCAAATAAGTACTGATCTCAAAGCCGTAGAGGTTAATCCTTTAATATCTTTAAAACCGATGTCTGTGCCTGTCTGTTTTGAACTACGGTAATTATTATAATTTTCTTGATTACATCAAATTATGCGTACTACTATAAAAAAGTAATATATCATGGCCGTAAATTTGTGGGGTTCTATAGTCTTACCTTTAGCAATGTAATACCTTACAAAATTCTGATTACTTGTTGAAATTTGCTATCTTATATGAATTATCGTACTAAAAGTTAAAATGACAAAAAGAAACTTAGTGCCCTCGCTTTATAGAACATCAAGATGAATAAAGAACTTTCAATGGATCAGGCATTTATTAATAAATTGACTGTCCTGTTGGAAGAAAATCTTGGGAATGAACATTTTGGTGTACAACAATTAGCCGATAAAGTGGGTCTAAGCCGCTCACAGCTGCACCGAAAACTTAAAGCAATTATTGGCAAATCTGCCAGTAGCTTTATTCGTCAGTTCAGACTCATGAAAGCCAGGGAAATGTTGGTGGATAATGTAGCCACAGTTTCGGAGATAGCTTATAGGGTTGGTTTTAATAGCCCTACTTACTTCAATACATGTTTTCGCATCTACTACGGCTACTCACCTGGTAAGGCCAAGTATAGGAACAAAGATGCTGATCCGGAAACTTCAACTAAGGAAATAGGAATGGCGGGTAGTAAGCCTCCTGTGACAAATACATATGACAAAGTTGGGGATAAACCCTTCAAAAAAAGGTTTGTTTTAGTTCCTGTGTTAGTTTCTGTACTTCTATTTTTAGTTGTTTATATCCTTTATTTACGGTTTGATAGTGCCGATAGAACCCAGACTATTACAATCTCAAGTACAGATAAATCTATAGCTGTACTTCCCTTTAAGAATTATAGTGGAGACCCAGAA
>NZ_CAMYIP010000008.1 GCF_947258525.1 uncultured Eudoraea sp. | reverse complement strand
ATTTATATGACGAAGATGCCTCTAATCAGATAGGTCTGGTACTCGCTTTGGATGAAAAAGAAAAATCAACTATAGCTGATATTTCTCAACTCAAAGTTAAATCCAGTATGGGAACAATGAATACCATTGGAGATTTAACAGAAATTGATAAAAGCATAAGCGCCAAAAGTATTTATAGAAAGAACCAAAAAAGAGTAGTCTATGTAACTGGCGATATGGCAGGTGAACTGGAGAGCCCGGTATATGCCATCCTTGGAATGACAGATAAATTAAATGAAATTGATATTCCAAAAGGATACGGACTTGAAGAACTTTACATTAAACAGCCCGATTTTGAAGATGATTACACCATAAAATGGGATGGAGAGTGGCAGATAACCCTGGAGGTTTTCCGGGATTTAGGAATTGCTTTTCTTGGGGTAATAGTCATTATCTATATTTTGATTGTGGGCTGGTTCCAGAATTTCAAAGCGCCTATTGTTATGATGGTGGCCATACCTTTATCCCTGGTAGGGATTGTTTTAGGTCATTGGTTGCTAGATGCCTTCTTTACAGCTACTTCTTTTATTGGGATGATTGCATTGGCCGGTATAATGGTAAGGAATTCAGTATTGCTTATTGATTTTATAAATCTGCGCGTTGGAGAAGGCGCTCCATTAAAACAAGCGGTTATTGAAGCCGGGGCTGTAAGAACAACACCTATTCTTTTAACTGCCGGAACGGTTGTTATTGGTGCTTTTGTTATTCTTTTTGATCCCATTTTCCAGGGCTTAGCTATTTCACTTATGGGAGGGACCATTGCTTCAACAATATTGACCTTGTTGGTGGTGCCACTGGTATATTATTTAATAGAACGTAAAAATCACAAAATATGAAACTACTTATTGTCACCGTAGTCGAACAATTCGAAGAGGCCATTCTGGAACTTTTTAAGAAAGCCAAAATTGAAAATTTTAGCGGTTCAGAAAACAACCCCATTAAGGCGATTGTAGTTCCTATAGAAAGATCAATTTAAAAGATAATTATTATGAAAAACCGGATTGTCAGGGCTGTTGCCGGAATCTTTATTCTACTAAGCCTGGTGCTTGCCATTTACGTAAATATTAATTGGCTTTGGTTTACGGCCTTCGTTGGCTTTAACCTACTGCAGTCATCATTTACGAAATGGTGTTTAATGGAGGATATCTTAACCAAATTTGGTGTAAAGGATTGATCGTATTCTTTCCAGATTCATATTGCAATAGGTAAATTACCGCTCTTTTCAAAGTTGTAAAAACTTCGGTTATTATGCAATTATTGATTTGATTCTCATCAAAAAGCAGGGTTTGCTTAATTTATTGAATTATAATAACTTTTTACAACTTTTAAAGTAAGGTTTATCCTGAAAATCCTACTTTTATGGCATACTAATTACAGTTATATATTTGATTATGTCAGAAAAAAATGAACGTGTTAAAACACTCATACTAGGTTCAGGCCCTGCTGGTTATACCGCTGCAATTTATGCTGCCAGAGCAGATTTAAAACCAGTTATGTATACCGGAATGGAACCCGGGGGGCAATTAACCACCACCACGGAGGTCGATAATTTTCCGGGTTATCCCGAAGGAATAGACGGACCAACAATGATGGTTCAGTTGCAGCAACAGGCAGAACGTTTTGGAACAGAAGTGCGCATAGGAATGGCTACAGCAGTTGAATTCAGCAATGAAGTTGGAGGCATTCACAAAGTAACTATAGATGATTCTAAAGTTATTGAGGCAGAAACTGTTATTATTTCCACGGGTGCAACTGCAAAATATCTAAATATTCCCAGTGAACAGCGTCTGCGCGGGGGAGGTGTTTCGGCCTGTGCCGTATGCGACGGGTTCTTTTATAAAGGACAGGATGTCGCAATAGTAGGAGGTGGAGATACAGCAGCGGAAGAGGCATCTTATCTTGCAAATATTTGCAACAAAGTAACCATGTTGGTTCGTAAGGATTATATGAGAGCCTCCAAAGCCATGCAACATAGGGTTAACAGCCTGGATAACATTGATCTTCGGTACAATTCAGAAGTAGACGAAATATTAGGAGATCAGGTCGTTGAAGGGTTACGAATAGTGAACAATAAAACCGGAGAAAAAGAAGAGATTCCAATAACGGGATTCTTTGTTGCCATAGGGCATAAACCAAATACAGAAATATTTAAAGGACAGCTAGAGATGGATGAAACGGGTTATCTAATAACACCTGGTAAATCCACCAAAACAAGTAAACCGGGAGTTTTTGCAAGTGGTGATGTTCAGGATAAGGAATACAGACAAGCCGTAACGGCAGCAGGAACCGGTTGTATGGCGGCCTTAGATGCTGAACGCTATCTGGCAACCATAGAAACACCTCAGGAAGTATCCTGAATTAGAAGACATTAATAATAAAAAAAAGACCGTCAGGAATGGCGGTCTTTTCATTTTATAGTATCCCGGATACTAATCCGCTCTTTTGTAATTTTCTGAGAAAGTCCTGTTGCCTTCTGCATCAGTTGATATCTGGCTATAGGTATTATCCTTCAATTCTAATTCAAAAGTAAATTTTCTTAAAGCCTCCAAATCTCTCATCATACCTTTATCACCATATTCTATGGTTTCCATTAATTGACCCTCTGTTAATTTATAGGTTCCATAGCCAAACCTTCCAACAACGTCATTACCATCTGCGTCTTTAGTATCGCTGGAAGTAGTACGAGACCACATGACCTTGCCGTCGTAAAACATTTTAACTTGTCTGTAACCTTTAGCAAGAGGTACAGTATCAATAATGTTTTCACCATCATAGTTATAAAAGCTTTGTAGCTCCCAAGTGCCTTCAATTGTATGCATCGTGTTAGGTTTCAAAGATGTTAGCGCTGCGGCACTGATTAGCAGCACCATCACCAAAACCAATCCCAGTAATTTCTTCATGTTAGTGTATTTTAATATGATTCTTAAATATATCTTAAAAGTTACAATTTTTTTGCGAAACTAACAGAATATCCGGGAACAAATTCTGAATTGTCAATGGGTTGCTACTAGTTTAATTCTTTATCATAAAAAGAATTAATAAGTGAGGTAAGTTTTTTAATGTCTTCCTCAGCATGTGAGGCTGTCAGTACAATCCTGCTTTTTAAGCTCGCGTCTTCTGAGGGGTAGTTGAAATCAGTTACAATGATACTGTTGTTCAATAGAAATTTTGTCAGCTCAGGATCGGAATAACCAAATACCGGAAAACCTTCTATATAGGTGAACTTCTTTTGATCATTTAATTCATTTAAGAAAAGCACCATATTAAAATCCAAAATCCCTTTTTTGGATTTATAAATTTCTTCAGCCTGAATTAATGTAGCCATACTTGCCGGCGATGCGGGTGAGGCTCCGGCATAAAAATCAGTTTTTAATACTTCTTTTATCCTTGTGCTGGTGCCAAAGATTGCTCCTGCATCAATACCCAACGCCTTACCCAAAGAGCAGCAAATTAATAGATCTAATGGTTTTAACCTGGCGAGGATTTGAAAGACACCGCTATTTTCGGGGCCTATTTGCCCTATCCCGTGCGAATCATCTGCCACAAGAATGCATTTATCCAAAGGGAGTGAAGTTAAACCTTGAAACTGCGGGTAATTATAGCCCGAGAAATCTATGGAGTCCAAAAGAATGACCGGTATTACGTCTGTATTTGATGCCAAATGGTCCCTTAATGCTATATTCAAAGCTGAATAGGTGATATATGGTTTAATGTTAGTTTGGTATAAGGCAGAGTGACTGTTTGGGGTGTAAAATAACCTGTATTGCTTAGAGCTGAATAAATTACAAATCAACTGGCCCGCGAGATATCCGGAAGACAGGGTTGCACAGTCTTCACAACCCACCCAATTAGAAAGGTAATTTTCTGCTTCTCTATAAATAGACAGCTGAACATTGGATTTTCTGGAAGCACCATATCCTGTGCCATACTTTTTGATGTTTGTGATAAAAATATTCTGGAATTCCCTATCAGTTTGTGTTCCAAAATAGGCCGTGCCACCAAAATAGAGAAATTTCTTTCCCTTGATTACAATTTCACGTCCCGGAAAAGAATCAATTTTAGAGGTCATATTAATAATTCTATTCCACTTCCATTTATTGCAGGAAAAACGACATGGCCGTTTTCTTTAATTGTAACACCTTTTGCAATATCCTCAGATAATAGCATTGCCCCATCCATATCTACATAATCTAATTTTGGCAATAGCTGTGCGATGGCAGAAATCCCCACAGTAGATTCCGTCATACAACCCACCATAACTTTTAAATCTAATTCCCTCGCCTTATCAATCATTCGTAAAGCAGGTGTCAGACCCCCACATTTAGTTAGTTTTATATTTATTCCATTAAAATGGAGCCAGCATTTTTCTACATCACTTTCTTCTATACAACTTTCGTCTGCAATTACAGGAAGAACACTTTGGTGAATTACTTTCTCCATACCCTCCCAATCATCGGCCTTTAGAGGTTGTTCTAAAAATTCAACACCCAATTCTTTAAGCAAAGGTGCATTATTAATGGTCTCTGTCGCGGTCCAGGCACAATTAGCATCAATCCTGAAAATTGCTGTCGTATGTTTGCGCAACTCTTTAATAATGGCGACATCATTGTCTGTTCCTAACTTAATTTTGTAAATAGGCCACGGTTTTTCTTTCATTTTGGCGACCATATTGTCTATGGTATCGAGGCCAATTGTATAATTGGTAATTGGATAATTTTCAATCGAAGTACCCCAAATCTTATACAATGGTTTCCCTACGATTTTGCCATAAAGATCATGGGCGGCAAGATCCAGAGCACATAGCGCAAAGTTGCTCAATCCCTTTGAAGCAATAACAGAGTAAAAATCTTCTGGAGTATTAAAATTGTAGGTCTCTATTTCCCGGCGAACACCCTCTATTTCAGAGATCATGCTTTCACAGCTAATATTATAATACGGATTTGAAGTTGCCTCACCATAACCGGTATAGTTATCGGAAGATAGAGAAACTATTAAAGTATCTTGTGAATCATACGATTCTCTTGAAATACTAAAAGTATGTTGTAAGCTTAAAGTGTACTTTTTAAGATTCAGATCCATTCATAAATTGTTTAATACGAATATAGATAAAACCCATATATGACGAAAAAAACCCCGGTAAGAATACCGGGGTCAAAATATCAATGTTTAGGAAAAAGTATGTTGTTATATATTGTCTGGCTCGTCTTAGTTTTTATGAACGCTTCCGGAAACAGATTTCTTCATTTGAACTGTGGCTTCACCAGTATAGGAAATATCCGCTCCGCTGCTGGCATCAGCAACCAGACTTTTGGATACATTTACAGAAATATCGGCTCCGCTGCTTGCATCGGCATGGCAGGTTTGTACTATAAAGTCACGCGCCTTAATGTCCGAACCACTGCTGGCATTGGCATATAGCATATTAGCTTCGCCAGATACTCTGATATCTGCACCACTGCTTGTATTGGCATCAACCTCATCAGCACTTAATTCTACTTGCAGATCCGATCCACTGCTGGCATTCAAAGATATTTTGTCAGATTCAATGACA
>NZ_CAMYIP010000007.1 GCF_947258525.1 uncultured Eudoraea sp. | reverse complement strand
ACACGTTGGTTGCCAATTTCAATAAAAGAGGAATCTTTAGCTTTGGTCAGATCATTTCGTAACAGAATATCTATAGGAACTTTAAAATAGTCAGATAGTTTTATAAGCATACCAATAGTAGGAGCAGACCTGTTTTCTTCATAAGAGCTAATGCGTGAGCGCGTTACGCTTAAATCTTCAGCCAGAACTTCCTGTGTCAATCCTTTAAGCCGTCTCAAATGCCGAATATTTTTTGATACAATTTTCATATTGCTACAAATATAAGCAATAATTGCTAAAAATAGTAGCTAATTTTGTAGAATGAATAGGAACATTCTGCATATGGATCTGGACACCTTCTTTGTGTCTTGTGAACGACTGATAGACAGTCGGTTACAAAAACGACCCTTATTGGTTGGAGGCACGGGTGACAGAGGTGTGGTAGCAGCCTGCAGTTATGAGACCAGAGGTTTTGGAGTGCATTCCGGAATGTCGATGAAGCTCGCCAGAAGGCTATGTCCTGAAGCGGTTGTTATTCGTGGGAATTCGTCAATTTATACAAAGTATTCGCATCAGGTAACCGACATAATTAAAGAATATGTGCCCGTTTTTGAAAAATCGAGTGTAGACGAATTTTACGCTGACCTAAGCGGAATGGATAAATTCTTCGGTACCTATAAATACGCATCAGAATTACGCCAAAGAATAATAAAAGAAACCGGCTTGCCAATATCATTTGGTTTGTCTGCCAACAAAATAGTGTCTAAAGTTGCTACAGGTGAAGCGAAGCCCAATAATCAGCTGTGTATTGACCATGGATTTGAAAAATCGTTCTTAGCACCATTATCTATCAGGAAAATACCATCTGTAGGGAAGAAGACCTATCAGGTTTTAAGGAATCTTGGAGTAGATAAAGTAAGGGTTGTACAGAAAATGCCTGTTGAAATGATGACCAGCGTTTTGGGTGTTAATGGCAGAACGATCTGGAAACGAGCTAACGGGGTAGACAATACCCCCGTGATCCCCTTCTCTGACCGCAAGTCTATTTCCACAGAACGCACTTTTGACCGCGATACTATAGATGTCATCAAACTAAAAGGCATCCTTATTGCCATGACAGAGAACCTGGCTTACCAGCTCCGCAGGGGTGAAAAACTTACTGCCTGCATTGCTGTTAAGATCAGGTATTCAGATTTTAATACCTATTCCAAACAAGTCCGTATTCCTTATACCAGTGCAGACCATATTCTGATCCCCAAAATACTGGAGCTGTTCAGAGTCTTATATAACAGGCGTTTGCTGGTGAGGCTTATAGGGATCCGCTTTAGCCACCTGGTGCCGGGCAATTACCAGATCAACCTGTTTGAAGATACCGAAGAAGCCCTGAACCTCTATGCTGCAATGGATAACATCCGGGAGCGTTTTGGCGATAAAAGCGTGCTGAGAGCCTCCGGCCTGGGAGCAAAAACCATTGGAAGAATGCACAACCCCTTTAATGGCCAACCACCCATAGTGCTGGCGCATAGAAAACAATGAAATCAAAAATGACAAATGACAAATCACAAATCACAAAAAGAGATATGAATAGAATATATGATCTGGAACAAAGAACCTACTTATTTGCTAAAAATTGCCGTTTTTTTGTTAAGGCGTTGCCCAAAAGTCTGAGCAATATTGAGGATGGAAGGCAGCTGATAAGATCTTCAGGATCTGTTGGCGCAAATTACATTGAAGCTAATGAGAAATTAGGGGATAATGATCTTACAATGAGACTCAAAATAGCCAGGAAGGAAGCTAAGGAAGCAGAGTACTGGCTTAGACTTTTAAAAGATCTAAATGCTAATTGTGGCGCATAGAAAACAGTGAAATCCACCTTCGCTCTTGCGGGCTACGGTGGATAAAGATGAAACTAAAACAATAACAGATCGAATACCAACACCCATGTATCTCAACTGCCATACATACTACAGCCTCCGGTACGGGACTTTTTCCGAAGTAGCCCTCTTAGAACTTGCCCGGGAAAACCAGGTGACCCAACTGGCACTTACAGATATCAACAATACCTCCGCGGGCCTTAATTTTGTGCGTAAAGCCACTGAATACAACATAAAACCCATTTTAGGGATCGATTTCAGAAACGGGGCAGATCAATGCTTTGTGGGCATTGCCAAAAACAATGGAGGCTATCAGGAGCTGAACGCCTTTCTCTCTGCCCACCTCCACGAAGAAAAAGAAATCCCCCAAAGAGCCCCGAAGTTTAAACACGCTTATATCATCTATCCCTTTGAGAAAGTATTGCTCAACGACCAAACCGATTTCCGGGAACATGAGTTTATAGGAATTTCCATAAGGGACCTCCGCCGACTCCCCTTCTCCAGCTTAGGAGAAAAAAAGGGCAAATTGGTAGTATTGCAACCCGTTACGTTCAGGAATAAGCGCGACTTTAATGCCCACCGCTTGTTGCGGGCCATAGACAAGAATGTGCTGCTAAGCAAGCTCCCAAAGGAAGAGGAGGCTGGTGAAGACGAGAAAATGTTTCCCATTCAGAACCTGGCTATGGCCTTTGCAGAATTTCCCTTTATTCTTGAAAATACGGAAAGGCTCATGAATTCCTGCAGCATCCATTTTGATTTTTCGAAAAACCGTATTCCTCAGAACTTGCAAACCTACCTGGGTAGTAAAGAACAAGACGAAAAACTCCTGGAGCAACTGTGTCGGGACGGTCTCCCTTACCGCTATCCTGAAGTTAACCAGCCTATTCTGGAGCGCCTGGAAAAAGAGCTGGGACTGATAAAAGAGAAGAACTTTGTTTCCTATTTTTTAATTAATTGGGATATTGTTTCAAAGGCCCGGGAAAAAGGATTTTTCTATGTGGGGCGGGGTAGTGGCGCCAATAGCATTGTGGCTTATTTGCTTCGTATTACCGATGTAGACCCTATAGAACTCGACCTGTATTTTGAGCGCTTTATTAACCTCTACCGTGCCAATCCGCCCGATTTTGATATTGATTTTTCATGGAGAGACCGGGAAGAGATTACCCAGTATATTTTTGACTGCTTTGACCATGTCAGCCTGTTGGGCACCTATGTCACCTTTAAACATAAGGGCATTGTACGGGAATTGGGAAAAGTCTTTGGTCTGCCAAAGGCAGAGATTGATATTTTAAGCGACGGGCACTACCAGCTTTCCCAATTAGATGAAGTATCACTACTGGTATTAAAATACGGACAGTTAATAAAAGGCTTTCCCAACTACCTGAGCATACATGCAGGTGGGATCTTAATTACCCAAAGACCAATCCACTATTTTTCGGCTACGCATTTACCCCCAAAGGGTTTTGCCACTGTTATGTTTGATATGGTAATTGCTGAGGATGTAGGCCTCTACAAATTTGACATTTTAGGTCAGCGCGGCCTGGCAAAGATCAAGGAAACCCTGCAGATCCTTCAGTTAAACAGGCCTGAAAAGTTTCACGAAATAGACATCCATAATATCAAAAGCTTTAAAGAGGACCCCCACATCAACCAACTAATAAAAACCGCCCAGTGCATGGGATGTTTTTACGTAGAATCCCCTGCTATGCGGATGCTGCTAAAAAAGCTGGAGGTAGATAATTATTTGGGACTGGTAGCGGCCAGTTCCATTATCCGTCCGGGGGTGGCCAAAAGCGGAATGATGCGCGAATACATTCTGCGGCATCGCGAAAAAGGCAGGGCAGAGGAAAAGGGCCACCCGGTAATGCTAAACATTATGCCTGAAACCTATGGTATTATGGTCTACCAGGAAGATGTTATAAAAGTGGCCCATTATTTTGCCGGACTTACCCTTGGTGAGGCCGATGTGTTGCGAAGAGGTATGAGCGGAAAATTCCGTTCGCGGGAAGAGTTCCAGAAGGTGCAGGACAAATTTATGGACAACTGCCGTAAAAAGGGTTATGAAGAAAAGCTGATCTCCGAGATCTGGCACCAGGTAGCCAGTTTTGCCGGTTATGCTTTTGCCAAGGGACATTCAGCTTCTTATGCTGTGGAGAGTTACCAGACCCTGTTTTTAAGGGCTTATTACCCTCTGGAATACCTGGTGGCAGTGCTTAACAATGGGGGCGGTTTTTACCGTTCCGAGTTTTATGTGCACGAAGCCCGGATGATGGGGGCTACTATACATGCGCCCTGTATTAACAAGAGCTTTGCGGTAAACTGTATTTATGGTACAGACATTTATCTGGGCTATATGTATTTAAAAGAACTGGAGAGCCGGGTAATGGATCGTATTTTAAAAGAGCGGCAGCTGCGTGGAGTCTTTACTTCTTTGGAAGACTTTTTAGACCGGGTGCCTATTTCCATAGAGCAGCTGAGTATTCTTATACGTATAAACGCGTTCCGGTTTACAAAAATTAACAAACACAAACTGTTGTGGGAAGCGCATTTATTTCTCTCTAAAGGGACTATTATAGACCATCCTAAATTGTTTCCACCCACCCACCAGAAATTTAAGATTCCACGCCTGCATACCACAGATCTGGAGATGGCCTTTACCCAATTGGAACTCCTGGGGTTCTGCCTGTGTTCCCCTTTTCATTTGTTAAAGGAGCCTCCAAAAAACGCAAATGGCAGCAGGGATTTGGAGCAGTATTTGAATAAAAATATAGATATCTATGGCTATTTGGTTACCGTTAAGAATACAGTTACGCATAACGGTAAACGCATGCATTTTGCCACCTGTGTAGACCAGCATGGGGAGGTTTTTGACACGGTACTTTTTCCCCCGGTTGCTGCCAAATACTATTTTAGGGGCAGGGGTATTTATAGGTTCTACGGGAAGGTGGTAAGTGAGTTTGGCTTTTTAAGTATAGAGACCATAAAGATGCAAAAACAGGAGGTGATTCAGGATCCCAGGTATGCTGATATGAAGACCGCTAGCAAAAGGTTGTTGACGGTGCCAAAAAATAATGATAGTACTATTTGAGAATAGGATATAATATGTATTTTTAATACCAGCGGCCTCCCTCTTTTTAATTCATAAAAGGAAATATGGGAAAAGATTCTAATCTGCGGCAATTCCAATAAAACTAAAAAGAAAATGCACCTTATTAAAGTTACCAATTGATCCGAGTTCTAAATCATAAAGACAAGCAAGTGGCCCAGGCTATCCGATCCGTTTTTCAGGATTCTTACCCAATTGAGGCCAAGCTTTTAAACGCAATAGATTTTCCACCTTTAAAAAGAACTTTGGTAGAATTTTTAGATAGTAAAAATGAGTTTTATGGTTTCTATAAAGAAAAAAACTTGGCAGGGGTGGTAGAGGTGAAGGCAGATGCAAATAACACACATATCCAAAGCCTGGTAGTACACCCCGAATTTTTCAGGCAGGGAATCGGGAGTGCCCTTGTTCAATTTGTATTAGACAATTATAATACCAATACTTTTACTGTAGAAACCGGCCTGGCCAATGAACCGGCCAAAGATTTGTATTATGGATTTCATTTTAGAAAGGTCAAAGAATATAGCACAGAGGAAGGAATACGTAAAATTGCTTTTTTAATGCGAAGGAGGTAGTCCAAAATATGCAATGCCTTCAGTAAAATGAAATTATTTTTTATCGGGTCTGGGTATAATCCCTGTCTTTTTTCCCCATTTCAGCCACATTTGAGCCATTGTCTTAACCATTTCCGGATTAGTAGCTGCCATATTATGCATTTCTGTCCGGTCTTTTTCCATGTCAAAAAGTTCCCAGTCTTTTAATTCCAACTCAGCTGTTTTATCCCAGAGATAAGAATTTTTCTTACTCGCTTTAGAAATCAACTTCCACTTTCCCATTCTAACCGCGCGGTTGCCTTCATGCTCCCAATAAATGGCTTCCCTATCCAGATCTTTTCCTTCCAACGCAGGTACTAAACTTGTACCTTCCATAGGACGAATAGTATTTCCATTGTAATTGCCAGGATATTCGAGACCACTTATATCCATACATGTTGTCATGATATCTATTAAATGCGCAGGGCTTTTTCTCAATTCACCGCCCTTTTTGATTTTTGCCGGCCAATGAACAATTAGAGGGGTAGCAATACCTCCTTCATGCACCCAATGTTTGTATTCCCTGAAGGGGGTGTTACTTGCGTTTGCCCAGTTTAGGCCATAAGCTGTATATCCATCAGCTGGGCCGGGCCAACCTTCTTTCATTAATTTCACGGGCTTTCCATCGCGGCTGGTAAAAGGGATCATCTCGGTTTGTACTTCATCAGGAGCTATTGCTACCACCTCTTTTTCTGTCGGCCTGTTTTTTATCCAATCTAATTCTTCTGCACAAGCCCCATTGTCCTGCAAGTAAAATATTACGGTATTTTCCAGTTGCCCTTTGGCTTCCAGCGCATCCACCACCTGACCAATTCCTTCATCCATTAATGTGGTCATGGCCGCATAGGTTTCCATATTCGCAAGTTCCCAGGCTTTGTCGGGCACATTCTCAGACCAGGGTTTCAC
>NZ_CAMYIP010000006.1 GCF_947258525.1 uncultured Eudoraea sp. | reverse complement strand
TCTAAGACTATCCAGAGTGCTTCCCAGAAGCATACCGGCGCCATCATGCACATCCTTTAAGCTAAGGCAAAATTCCTTAGAACCGCATACTGCTCCTGCTACACTATCACTTGTTCCATTTATAAATTTGGTAAGGCTATGGATCACTATCTCTGCGCCTAGTTTACACGGAGCAATGGATAAAGGTGAAAAAGTATTGTCAACAACCAGAGGAATATTATACTTTTTGGCCAATTTGGATAGTGCACTGATATCGGCTACTTCCAATAAAGGATTGCTTATAGATTCACAAAATATCATTTTTGTTTTGGGCGTAATTGCCTTTTCTACAAGTTCTGTTTTTGTGATGTCCACAAAGGAAGTATTGATATTGAATTTTCTCAGAAAATTTTTCATAAAAGCATAAGTGCCCCCATATATAGTCCTGCTACTCACAATATGGTCATCCGAATTACATAATTGAAGGATAACCGCTGTAATTGCTCCCATACCACTTGCCGTAACGTTGGCCGTTTCTGTCCCTTCCAGAGCTGCGAGAGCTTCTCCTAAATATAGATTAGAAGGGGATGAGTGCCGGCTGTATAAATAGCAACCTTCTGTATTCCCTTCAAATGTGTCAAACATTGTTTTGGCAGAAAGGAAGGTATAGGTAGATGAATCTAACATTGTTTTGGCAGAAAGGAAGGTATAGGTAGATGAATCTGAGATAGACGGATTTACACCCCCAAATTCCCCAAAATTGTGCAATTCCTGAATTTTATCTGTCGCATTATGTTTCATAACAGTATCTGATTTTATAACATATAAAATTATTTAAATACCGTTTAAAAAACAACTATTAGTAAAAATAATAGAAAATAAAACTATATATTTAACTGATAATAGAATATATATCACTAAATAAGTTTAATTCGTAGTTTTTGATGTAAATAAATCATGATTAAAATAGATTCAAAAGACAGGGAACTATTGACCCTTCTTCAAGAAGACAGTAAAAGGACCACAAAGGAATATGCAAATAGGCTGGGACTTTCAACGACCGCGGCATATGAACGGATAAAACGTTTGGAAAAATCGGGTGTGATTACCAAATATGTTGCTTTGGTTGATAAAACCAAGGTAAACAAAGCATTTATGGTTCTTTGTCATGTTAAACTGATCCAACATATTAAAGATTATGTACTTCAGTTTGAGCGGGAGGTAGTTCAATTGGAGGAAGTTTCTGAATGCCATCATACTAGTGGGGATTATGATTATATCCTTAAAGTTAATGTAAGTGATATGGAGGCTTACCGGGAATTCATGGTGACCAAGCTTACGGCTATAAAAAATATTGGGAGCACTCAGAGTTCTTTTGTTATCAATGAGGTAAAATACAGCACCGCAGTACACTTTTAATTAAAAAGTCGTACCATGTTCTCCTAAGCTCGACTTCACTTATGTCCTAATCAAAAACATTTGTACTTTTGTGATCTGATTTTCTGAATATCCCGTTATTAAACGAATCTTTTACTTTAAAAAGGAAGACTATGAATCAATATGATGTGGCCATTATAGGCTCTGGACCGGGTGGGTATGTAGCCGCCATTAGGTGCGCTCAATTGGGCATGAAAACTGCCATAATCGAGAAATATTCAACTTTGGGAGGAACCTGTCTTAACGTGGGCTGTATCCCTTCCAAAGCACTTTTAGACTCCAGTCATCATTATGAAGATGCAGTTAAACACTTCGAAGATCACGGCATAGAAATACCCGGGGATATAAAGATAAACCTTGAAAAGATGATTTCGCGCAAGCAAGCCGTGGTAGATCAGACAACTAAAGGGATTCAGTTTTTAATGGACAAAAATAAAATTGATGTATATGAAGGCACAGGTAGTTTTAAGGATGCCAATCATATCACCATAGCACCGACTAAAGGAAAGTCACAGACCATAGAAGCCAAAAATATTATTGTTGCAACGGGTTCTAAACCATCATCACTGCCGTTTATAAAACTAGATAAGGAACGGGTTATCACCTCTACGGAAGCTTTAAAGCTGAAGGAAATCCCTTCACATATGATCATTATTGGTGGTGGAGTGATTGGATTAGAATTGGGCCAGGTATATAAGCGATTAGGTTCTGAAGTTACCGTTGTGGAGTTCATGGACAGAATTATTCCCGGCATGGATGCTGCTCTTTCCAAAGAACTTTTAAAAGTCCTGAAAAAACAAAAAGTAAAATTTCTGCTTTCACATAAGGTTAAATCTGTTGAACGCACAAAGAATGAGGTAGTGATTAAAGCCGATGATAAAAAAGGCGCAGAAGTTGTTTTAAAAGGCGATTATTGTCTTGTATCGGTCGGTAGAAGGCCTTATACTGATGGTTTAAATGCGGAAGCCGCAGGTATTGTTTTAGATAAAATGGGTAGGGTAGAAGTGAATAACCACTTACAGACCAATATTCCTAATATTTATGCAATAGGTGATGTAGTCAAAGGTGCAATGCTCGCTCATAAGGCTGAGGAGGAAGGCGCCATGGTTGCTGAGATTATTGCCGGCCAAAAGCCGCATATAGATTATAATTTAATTCCTGGTGTTGTATATACATGGCCGGAAGTGGCTGCGGTTGGGAAAACGGAAGAAGAATTGAAAGAAGCCGGTGTGGAATATAAATCTGGTCAGTTTCCAATGCGAGCCTTAGGACGATCCAGGGCAAGTATGGATACGGATGGATTTGTAAAAATTCTTGCAGATAAGAAAACAGATGAAGTCCTTGGTGTTCACATGATAGGTGCCCGTTGTGCCGACTTAATTGCTGAGGCAGTCACGGCAATGGAATTCAGGGCCTCAGCAGAGGATATATCGCGTATGAGCCATGCACACCCTACCTATGCCGAGGCGGTAAAAGAAGCCGCGTTAGCTGCCACAGATGATAGAGCTTTGCACATCTGATTGCGTTAAATTATGAAGGTAAGCATCTAAAGTAAGTTGGATTTTTAAGCCAGTCTTTTAGCTTTTTACGAATCCAATAGATCGGAGTATCTTGAAAATTGTTATTTTCAAGGTCCTTTGCGTATAAATCAACCAGGGCTCCAGCCAATTCCCAATATCCTGGAGTGCAATATTTATGGTTTGTTTAATAGCATCTTCATTCCTGGCATAAAACAAGGATAAAGAAGTACATGCGAACATGAAAGCTATAACAGCGGGTATTAAAATTGCTGGTGATAGCGACTGGTAAAAGAATCGATACAGTCCAAGTCCTGTAAAACTTCCGTAGAGAATAATAAAATGAATAACATAGATAGACAAAGTGTTTTGTCCTATTCTAAGTACCATTCTGCTGGTTATGAATTGCCGTAAAAGCATAAATACGGCAAAAGCAATAAGTACATCTCCCAGTCTTATGAAAAGGTAATTGTTTGTTGCGATCGCTTCGAATAGCTGTATCCCCGTAATTGATGAGATTGCCAAAAAGAGATTTGATGAAAAAAAGATTAGCAATGTGCCCGCAAGTGCAGCAATGGAAATAGCTGCAGGATAAAGAAATTTGTAGTTTTTATATTGGGTAAAAAGATAGGAGAAAAAACCTCCAATAGCAGTATACCCAAACCATGGAATTATAGTAAATACAGAACCATTTGTTCTGGTAAAATAATTCGCCATGGCATCAGGAAGTAATTGAAAGGTCCAATTGGAATACACCGGCTCATAGCTGAAAAGCAAACAGCTAATAATAAGCAATGATAAAGGAAAAATGTACTTTTTACGCTTATAGGTTAACAAATACAAACCAATAATTCCAAGGATTGATAGTCCTATGATGTGAAGGACGTCAACCAGGAAGAAGGATGAATATAACTCTCCCTTTAATAATCCAAATATATTCAACCTTAGAAGATATCCAATAAACAGTAATTGAATACCTCGTTTGATACCTTTTTTTATCCTTGGATTGTCAAATCCTTTCTCCGGGACACGAATTAACAGATAGGTAAAAATAAATCCGGAAACGGTAAAAAACACGGGCGCGGTAATACCTCTGAAATACTTCCAAATAGTAAATATTAAGTTGTCAGGATCCCTGAATGCATTTTCTAAAAGTCCATCCACAAAATGCCCTTGGAGCATCATAAGAATTGCCCAAGCTCTCATGGCATCTATAAAAAACAGTCTTGCAGTTTTATTTCCCATACCTAATAACTATCCTATATACTTGTTTAGCAAGGTGTTTGGATGTTTAAAAATGCAAAATTAGCTAAATTACTGGTATTTAAGTCTCTTTTGAGGTATTTTCGTCAACTTAAAAATCTCACTTATGGCTGCATTATTAGCTATGGCCGGAAGCAATTCTGCCACATCAATAAACTTTAAATTAGTCAAATATACCGCTGGTTTAATAAGTGGGAAGGAAGTACAGCTTTTAAATATGGCTAATTATCCATTTCCCATGTATAGTGAGGATAATGAGCAGGAAATGGGCTTTTCAAATTCACTTATTGAATTGCGTAACGATATTATGAAAGCAAAAGGGGTCATTATCTCTGTAAATGAACATAATAGTAACCCTTCTGCATATTTTAAAAATGTTCTGGATTGGCTATCTCGTCTCGAAATAAAATTTTTAGAAGATACCGAAGTACTGTTAATGTCTACTTCTCCAGGTAAGCGAGGTGCGCAGGGTTCCCTGGAAATTATCACAAAATTATTACCCAGGTTTGGAGCCAATGTCTGCGCCACGTATTCATTGCCCTCTTTTTATCAAAATTTTGATGCGGATAAGGGTATCATTGATGAAGATCTTTCAGAAAAACATCGCCAGGCCCTGAATAAGTTTTTATCCAAAATCTGAAAATTTTAGTACTACTTAGCTATCCGGATATTAATATTCCTGTTCAAGAAAGATATCTTTCACAGATATCCCGAAAAGATTGGTTGCGGCCGCAACTTTGACTAATTTTACCAGGTGCTAAATCAATTTAGGGAACATATTGCTGTTAATTTTCCGGAGCTCCTTGAAAACCACTTCTTAGTTGCATGCAGCGGAGGTATAGATAGTGTGGTTTTAACGCATTTATGTGCCTTAAATAAAATGGACTTCTCTATTGCGCACTGTAATTTTCAGCTGCGTGGCTCTGAAAGTGACATGGATGCATTTTTCGTAGAAGATATGGCCAGGAAACTTGGAAAAGAAATATACATAAAAGATTTTGATACAGTTGGTTATATAAATACAAATAAAGTTTCACTTCAAATGGTAGCCAGGGATCTTAGGTACCGCTGGTTTGAAGAAATAATGACTATACACAAAATAAAAACCCTGGTTACGGCA
>NZ_CAMYIP010000005.1 GCF_947258525.1 uncultured Eudoraea sp. | reverse complement strand
CTCCGGAAGAACAAAATACTTTAATGGTACCTTTTAAAGGGATGCTTGTCTGGAATCGTGTGCTTTGGGTAGGGCTTGGCCTGTTAGCTCTTTTGTATACTGTCTTTAGATTTGATTTTCAACGTTTTCTCAACCGGAATTACAGTACTAAAAAAAGAAAAACGGAAGAAGATATTACTGCGGTTTCATCAACTCATGCTAAAATTCCGGAAGTCAGTAAAGTATATTCCCGTGCACTTAACATCAAACTTCTTTTTAGCCTGGCTTTGATGGAATTCAAAAATATCATCAGGGATAATTTCTTTATTGCCATACTGGTCGCTGCCGTACTTTTCCTGTTTTTTGATGCCTGGTTTGGCTTTCCTATTTATGGCACCCCTTCCCTGCCCCTTACCTATTACATGTTGGAGGTAAAAGATTTTACCTATATCATTTTAATATTTGTTTTGATTGTCTTTATGACTGGTGAAGTCCTGCACAGGGAACGAAATGTTAACTACGATCAGATTTTCGGGTCATTACCTATCCCCAATGGCATAGTTTACGGCTCTAAATTTCTGGCACTTACATTGGTAAGTTTTCTGTTAGTAAACCTAATCCTTGTAAGCGGTGTTTTTAATCAGGTTATAAAAGGATATTTCAATTTTGAGTTTGATAAGTATTTTACCGATCTGTATCTTATTGAATTTCCCAAATACATCATTTTTGTAATGCTTGCTTTCTGCGTACATTCTTTGGTGACCAAAAAATTTATTGGTCATGTGATTGCTATTGCCATCTGGGCAACACTTTTTGGGTTGAATAGTTTTCTGGATGTAGATAACAATCTTTATCTATATGGCTATGCTCCTGGCTATACAGTTTCAGACATGAATGGCTTTGGACATTTTGGCACTTCTCTTTTTTGGTTCAGACTGTATTGGCTGGCGTTTGGAGCAATACTTACCCTTGTAGGTTTTCTGTTTTGGAAGCGAGGCACAGATTCAGGAAGTAAGGCCCGTCTTCAGATTGCCAGGGGCAGATTAAAAGTAAGTACGCTTTCTTCTATTATTCTGTTGGCTGCAATATGGCTTGGCTCAGGAGCTTTTATAAACTTCAACACCAAAACATTAAATAATTACAGGACCGATAAGGCAGGTACCATAGCCTCTGCTGATTATGAGAAGCATTTAAGTCAATATTACCAGAAAACGCAGCCCAAGGTTATCGATGTAAAGGTAAACGCAGATCTGGTGCCCGAAGAGCGCCAGGCTACAATTAAAGTAACCTATAAGATGGTAAATAAATCTAACGAAACTATTGATTCTCTTCATCTCAACTGGGGAGGGCCGGGACTCTTCCATAAAAAAGTTGAAGATTTTAAAATAGATGGCAAAACGCCTGTTCTTGGGAAAAAATACGAAGCCTATGGTTATGAGATCTATTCCCTTGGCAAAAGCATGCAGCCTAATGACACCCTGGTTATGGAGTTAAAAGTAACCGGATCTTTTGAGGGATTTCCTAATGAAGGTAGTGGATCAGACATTGTATACAACGGTACTTTCCTTAATAATAACTTTTTTCCCTCCTTTGGATATTCCTCTCAGGGTGAATTAACAAGTGATCAGGACCGCAAGAAATATGACCTTCCTATAAAAGATTATCAACTTCCTCCACAGGATGACGAATGGGGTTTGCAAAATCTTTTATTCAATGATGATGCGGATTATGTAACTTTTGAGGGAACGGTGAGTACAGCTCCGGATCAGATAGCCATTATGCCGGGTTATTTACAAAAGGAGTGGGAAGAGGATGGTCGCAGGTACTTCACTTATAAAATGGAAGGTGATTTGGATTTCTTTTATAATATTTCATCAGCCAGATATAATGTGCATAAGGAGGTATGGACCGGTAAAAATGGAGACAAAGTAAATATCGAAATTTTCCATCACCCTACACATACTTATAATATGGATCGTTTTGTAAAGGGGGTGCGGCATTCACTGGATTATTTTGCTGAAAATTATGGTCCGTATCAGTACCGTCAAATGCGGATTCTGGAATTTCCAAGGTATTCCACCTTTGCCCAATCTTTTCCGAATACAGTCCCGTTTGCCGAGAGTTTTGGTTGGGTAGGAGATTTTAGTGACCCCGAAGATTTGGATTATGTATATACCGTTACGGCACATGAAGTAGCGCATCAATGGTGGGGCCACCAAATTACGCCTTCAGCTACCAGGGGATCCAATCAGATTTCGGAGTCAATGGCTGAATATTCTTCGCTGATGGTTATGAAAAAAGAATACGGTGTGGATGCCATGCAGGAATTCCTTAAAGAAGAACTGGATCGTTACTTAAGAAGCAGGGCGAATGAAAGTAAATTTGAAAAAACATTACTCGACAATGACAATCAGTCCTATGTCTGGTACAGAAAAGGCGGGCTTATCCTTTATGCCCTGCAGGACCTTGTGGGGGAAAAGAATTTAAATAACGCATTCAGAAGTTATGCAGATTCTGCAGCTTTTCGCCCTAAAGCGCCATTTACGACTACAAAGGAATGGTATTACTTTATAAATACTGCTACCCCGGATTCTTTAAAGTATTATCTGGAAGATAGTTTTGAAAAAATAACCCTGTATTCCAATAAGACATCCAATGCAACTTATAAGCAATTAGAAAATGGACAATACGAGGTTATTATTGATGTGCAAAGCGGCAAAAGTCATTTTGATGGGAATGGAAAACTCCTCGGTTCACCGGAACGGCCAAATGTTCTGGAAATTGGTATTTTTGGTGAAGACGTTAAGAATGAATTAGGAATGACGGTTAAATCGCCAATTATACTGGAAAAAAAATGGGTAAAGCCCGGTGAAAGTTCCTTTACTTATACGGTCGATAAAATGCCCATCAAAGCAGGAATTGATCCATATAATAAGATGATTGACCGCATCCCGGACGACAATTTGATAGCTGTGGAAGAAAAACTTGAATAAATGTTATCTGGGATAATTACAGAATTGTAATTAGCAGTAAGGTTAATATTGACTTAACTACTTGAATGCAAAACCCATACATGACGAGCATTTGCCTTGGTATTTCTCAAAATTTAAATAGCGGGTGTTAGAAATAGGAATTGATGAATATTTGATGACTCCTACTAATAAATTACTCATTTTTAGCAGTTTAACACTTTATTTGGAATAGTAATTTAAATAAAATGTATCTTTGGATTGTTAAAAGGTCAGAAAGCCTTACTTTATTTCGATCTACCCGGATCTTTAATTTACTCCCGCTCTCTTTAGTTTTTAATAGCAATAGTGCAAAAAACATTTTTTAAGCCGATACGAAGAAGAAGTGATTCTGGTTTAGATATTATTTTTGGTGAAAAGTAATTTTCCCAATATACATCAATTAGTTTCTTCAACATTCCTCAAATTATTTACCGTCAGAAAACATTAGTGAACAAGCATATTTGGTTTCCACTAATTTCATAAGCCGGTTTACAGCTTTAAACTAAATAATTACAATATAAAAACTCCAAAATTTTCAGAAAGATCGGGCTCCGACTTTTCAAAGACATTAAGAAAAAGAGTAAAACTCTATTTCAAATCAAATGATCTCAGTAAACATGCCACTAAGAGCATGGTTCTAAAAACCGTACTTATGTTATCACTATTTTTTTTACCAGTGATCATAATCAACAGCGGTCTAATTAACACTGCCGGAATACTTTTCACCCTATACATTATTAGTGGATTGGGAATGGCGGGAATAGGTATGGGCATTATGCATGATGCCATTCATGGTTCTTATTCTACTAATAAATACGTTAATAAATACCTTGGATATTCCATGAACCTAATAGGTGCAAATGCGACTGTATGGAGAATTCAGCACAATGTATTACATCATACATACACGAATATAGAGCAAACAGATGATGATATAAATCCTCCATCTATCCTGCGATTTTCACCTCATGCCAAAAAGAATTGGTTTCATAGGTTTCAACATATATATGTTTGGTTTTTCTATGGCCTGTCTACTGTTTCCTGGATCACTTCAAAGGACTTTGTAAGAATAAATCGCTATAGAAAGTTAGGGTTTTTCAGTAAAAAAAATGAATTTAAAACAGAACTGGTAAAATTAGTAGGATGGAAACTTCTCTACTACACCTATGCATTAATCCTGCCACTGTTGATAGTGCCTCTGGCGCCATGGATAATTATTCTGGCTTTTTTAAGTATGCATTTTGTAACCGGTATTTTGATAAGTATTGTGTTTCAGGTGGCACACATTATGCCCAGTGTAGAATTTCCCTTACCTGATGGAAATGGTATGCTCGAAGGTGACTGGCATGCACATCAACTAGCAACCACCAGTAATTTTTCACCTCGAAGCAGACTATTATCCTGGCTAATTGGTGGACTAAATTACCAGATAGAGCATCACTTATTACCAAATATTTGCCATATTCATTATAAAAAAATATCAGGTATTGTAGAACAGACGGCAAAGGAATATGGTATTCCTTATCATACCAAAAAAACACTCAGGGCCGCTATTTGGGATCATATAAAGATGCTTCGAGAATTAGGCAGAATAGAACCTGTTGTAGCACCGGCAATAATAAATTAATAAATAAAAAAATAATTAATAATAAATATTTAAAAGAAGGAACAGTAAAATTTTTTAATAGGACCAAAGGATTTGGTTTTATAAAACCAGTTGATTCAGACGAAGACATCTTTGTTCACCAAAGTGGCCTTATCGATGAAATTCATGAGAACGACAACGTAAAGTTTAATTTGGAAAAAGGACAAAAGGGAATGAACGCAGTAAATGTGGAAGTTATCTAAAACCCAATACCAAAAATTTTAGACAAAGCCATCATAACTGATGGCTTTTTTTATTTCGGTAATTTGTATTAAAAAATAATAAGAATTTATAATATACCTTTAAAAGTGCCTCAACAATGACAGAAAGCCGATTATAGGAAATACTACATAAAAATGTAGAACTAACGATGACTATATCTTACAAAATCCCATAGCTAGTGCAAAAGTTTTTCTACTTTTTAATTTGTAAATTGGAGTATATAAGAAACAATACATTATGGAGATATATAGATTTAAAATTTTTACTCTAATTATATTTATTACGGCCACTACCATATTTACTATCGAGACTCAAGCTCAAGCCGAGGAAAATGCAAATTTCCGGGCGGGGATCGCAGCATATCAAGCCAACAATCTGCCCCTGGCTTATAAAGAGTTTCTCACGGCTGCAAGCTCTGGCCATGCCGATTCCCAATTTAATTTGGCTTTGATGTATGAGCAGGGCATTGGAGTTGCCAAAGATGAAAAGGAAGCGGTAGTTTGGTATGGTAAATCTGCTGCTCAGGATAATTCAGCGGCGCAATACAACCTGGGAGTGCTCTATGAAAATGGACGCGGGACTGCGATTGATTATGTAAAGGCCAATGAGTGGTATCGTAAGGCTTCCGTGCAGGGAGATCCGCTGGCCATAGGTAATTTAGGTATGCTCTATGTGCGGGGCCAGGGTGTGAAAGAAAACAAGGTAGCAGGCGTAGCGCTGCTCTTAGTTTCGGCTACTATGGATCCCTCGCCCCAAAACCACGCTAAACGGAATATTACTGCTACTCGTGACTTAACTTCTGAAATGATTGCAGAAGCCCAGGCGCTTGCACAAGAACTCAGTGCTGCGAACAATCTTCTTGTTCCGCTGGATAATTATTTGAAGGAATAGAAGAATAACACTTTATTTTATTATACTGTCGTTATTCCTGATGCTGATCCCTGTGGTGACGGATTTAAGATAATTTATCCCGTACAGTCTGGAAATTTATTTCCGCACAATACCAAATATCAGGAAAATCTAATTTCATTAAAAAATTAGTGTTAAGCTATTATCACTTTTTTAATAAATCTGTAATTAATTCAAAAATTTTGTTTTCATTTGTTTTGTCAAACAAAATATCACTTGTGAGACATTAAAGCTTTTAGCTGCACATCATGAACTGTGTTTATACGTTCGGGATTTTGGGAATTAGGAAGTCAAACCCAATATCTGCTTATCGGATAAGTAACCGAAATATAGAGCTAACTTCCGCTATTACTT
>NZ_CAMYIP010000004.1 GCF_947258525.1 uncultured Eudoraea sp. | reverse complement strand
AGTTCCAAAACTCCTGAAGAACCGGGCATCTATAGAGATGTAATTATCTATGGTATTGCTAAAGAGAACCCCAATGGTAAGGTTATCTGCCGCTTCCTGACCACAGTATGGACAATACTCAAAAGATTCATCAAAAAAATTTTCGCAGTTTTTACACTGTTCGGTGGTTGGCATATAAAAAACTTTGTTTAAAAATACAAAAAGCTGTGATACCGCAAAGTTTCTTGTTTAGAGGCGCATTACTATGTTTAGAACTGCAATTGCCTTTCTGAGAAAGGGTACGTTTATAAAATAGGTTCAATATGCGAATTCAGAACTTAGTCTATGGCTTCACATAAGGATACTATGCCAATTTAAGGAGGGGTTGTATTAATATTAAGAATGGCGTAAATGTTTGCTTTGAACATATTTAAGTTCCTGGCATAAAAAAGCCCAGACAATCATCTGGGCCTTTCCGCTTCATGAAATAACCAATCAAATTTCCTTTTTCATAATAGTTCAAATCTTAATCCCGTGTTACTATAATAGAGTTCGAGAGATCAAAGAAGCCATCTAAATCTGCGGCGTTCATTCCCATCTCTAATCCTGCAAGTCCGTCTTCATAGGTTAAATGCCAAATAAGACATGTCCCGACCCCGGCGCCATCAAAATCTACAGCTTCTAAATTTACTAACGCAGGTGGTAAACCTAAGATATTCAAGTTGTTATCTGTAATGACATAAGTTTGATTAGAACCGCTCAGGTTAGCACTATTTAATGTAATGCCGTTAACCATATCGGGTGTGCCATCAACAATAAAATTGAAAGGTCCGCCTTCAAGGGTTCCCGCATCCAGGGACTTTCTGGTAACTTGAATACTGTTGGATAAACCATAAAATCCATCAAGATCAGATACATTATTTCCGGCAACAAGTCCTGTTAAACCATCTTCATACGTTAAATGCCAAATAAGACATACCCCTGCGCCGGCTCCATCAAAATCTACTCCTTCCACATTCTCCAGGGCAGGAGGAAGTCCCAAAATATTGTTCTGATCATCAGTGATGACATAGGTTTGATTTGTTCCGGTCAAGTCAGTTTCATCCAGTACAATCCCACTAACCATATCAGGATTTCCATCTACGGTAAACTCAAAAGAACCCCCTGCAATTATCCCGGCATTCAAGGCGTTACGTGTTACCGTTATTGAATTTGACAAGGCATAGCCTCCTTCAAAATCCGATACATTGTTACCTTCTTCCAAACCAGTTAATCCATTGGCATAAGTCAAATGCCAGATCAGACATACTCCGGCACCGGCACCATCAAAATCTACACCTTCCACATTCTCCAGAGCAGGAGGAAGTCCTAATATGTTGTTTTGTTCATCGGTAATAACGTAGGTTTGGTTATCTCCGTTTAACAAAGCTGAATCTAAAGTGATGCCCGAAACCATATCCGGGGAACCATCTACAATAAATTCAAATGGTCCACCATTTAATATTCCAGCATTAAGACCATTACGAACAACGGTGAGGAAATTAGATAAACCAAAATCTCCTATAAGATCATCCAAAGTACCCCCCATCTCTAGTCCCAGCAAACCAGTTTCATAGGATATATGATAGATATAGCAACTACCTACCCCTGCTCCGTCAAAGTCAACTCCTTCAACCGCTTCTATGGTCGGTGGCAGACCCAATATATTTTTTTCGTCATCTGTAATTACAAAGTTTTGAATACTCCCTGTAAGCTCTGATGCGTCTAACGTAATTCCGCTTACCATATCGATAATTCCATCAACCGTAAAGGTGAACGGACCTCCAGATAAAATTCCGGCATTTATTTCCACTGGTTCTTCTATGCCACCATTATCATCATTTTCGCAACTTGTTGTGATTAAGGCTAAAGATGCAGAAACAATACATACTTGTAATACAGTTTTTAATTTGTTCATTGTATTTCTTTTTAAATTTAAAACAAAGGAACTTAGAAGGTATTACAGAGAAATCACAAAAAAATAAACATTTATTACTTATTGATAATCAGGTATTTATTTCTTAAACTAGGGTGGTTTTGAAAGTAGTGCGGCTCTAATTCGACAATTGTATCACGATTGATAACAATGGTCATACAAACCGTGATCATTTTGTGATAGTTTATTTGTTATTTCGATTAGTATGAAAAAAGTTTTAATCATTGAAGATGATGCCGAAATTATTCATTTACTGGAAATTCATTTGAAGGATTTAGGATGTGAAGTCATTGCAGCAATGCAAGGGACCACCGGCCTGAGGATGGCGATAGAAGAAGATCCGGATTTGATCATTTTAGATATTATGCTCCCTGAAATGGATGGGTTGGAGGTATGCCAAAAAATACGAGCTAACTCAATACAATCTCCCATACTGATGCTTACGGCGAAATCAGAAGAAATAGACAAGGTGCTAGGCCTAGAAATTGGCGCTGATGATTACCTTACCAAACCTTTTAGTATCCGAGAATTCATAGCCAGGGTAAAAGCCATTTTTAGAAGAGAAAAAATGTCTGTAGAACCCAAAATTAATTCTATTGGTACCAAAATAATGAGTTTCGGGAACCTTCAAATAAATTTAGAATTGCGCAAGGTGAGTATAAACGACAACAAGATAGACCTCTCACCAAAAGAATTTGAACTTTTGGCTTTACTTTCCTCTAACCCTGGTAAAAGTTATGATCGTTCCAAATTATTGAATATCATCTGGGGATATGATTTTAAAGGTTATGAACATACAGTTAACTCTCATATAAATCGGCTGCGTTCTAAAATAGAACCTGATATGAGCAATCCTATATTTATTTTGACCACTTGGGGAGTAGGATATAAATTTAATGAAGAGCTATGAAAAATACGATACTCTCAAATCGATTGATTAAAAAACTGGTTCTCTCGTTTTTGTCCATATTACTTTTGGCAGGTACCGGATATACCATTGCCACCATCTACTTTTCAAATGACTATTTTTATGAAACCACACAGCGTTTACATGCTCATTTAGCACAAGACCTTATTGACGAGAAATTCGTAGATGCTAGCCCTATTGACAGTCTGGGGAATGTAAATAAAGCTCTTTTTGGGGATATTATGCACGATATGATGGCTGTAAATAGAGCAATTGAGGTCTATTTATTGGACATAGAAGGACATGTGCAATATTCTGTGGTTTTAGACCATAATGCCCCTGAGACCCGGCAAAAAAAAATATCTTTAGAACCAATAGACGAATTTATATCCACTGGCGGATCCTTGTATATCTTGGGAGAAGACCCTAAAGATTCCTCTAAAAAAAAGGTGTTTTCTGCTGCTAAATTCAAAAAAGGTGGTAAAGAAGGTTATATCTACATAATTCTGGCCGGTGAAGACTTCCTCACAACCCGTAATATGTTGTTTAGTAGCTATGCTCTTAAATTGGGATTGGGGATGTCCTTATTGACCTTGTTTTTTGCAGCTTTATTAGGAATTTTGTCTGTGTGGTACCTGACGAAAAATCTTAGAGAACTGGTTTATGCCTCTAAGCGATTTCAAGATGGCGATTTAAATTACCGTATCAAAAACGCCAGCAAGAGTGATTTGGCAGGTGTCACAACCACCTATAATAAGATGGCTGAGACCATTTTAGAAGATATAGATAAAATAAAATCGTTAGAAAGTCTGCGAACGGAGTTAATAGCTAACATTTCGCATGATCTTCGCACGCCGCTCTCCGTTATACAGGGTTATATAGAAACTTTACAAATAAAGGACACTGAATTGACCAAGGAACAGCGCATTGAATACTTAAAAACAATTAATGCCGGTGGAGAACGTCTCAAGAAATTAATCAACCAGCTATTTGAATATTCCAAATTGGAGGCGAATCAAATTAAACCTAAGAAAGAACCATTTTTAATAAGTGAACTTGCGAACGACATTCACAGAAACTATCAAGTATTGGCCAAACAAAAGAAAATTAAGCTAAAATTAGAAATGAACGAGGGTATTCCTCTGGTTTTTGGTGATATTTCTTTGGTGGAACGCGCAATTCAGAATTTAATGGATAATGCTTTAAAATTTACACCAGAAAATGGTGAAGTGGTGGTTAAAATTATCGCCCATGAAAAGGATGTTGAAATTATCATCAAAGATTCCGGCCCAGGGATAAAGAAAGAGAATCAAGCCCTTATTTTTGAACGCTATCGGCAAATGAAAACAGGACAGCAGAAAGAGGGATCCGGTCTTGGGTTGGCTATTGTAAAAAAAATCATGGAACTGCACAATGCAAGTATCCGGGTTTTTAGTGGGCCAAATGAAGGCACGGCTTTCAGCTTTAGCCTGCCTGTTCATACTACTTCATAAACCTGCTTATCTATTAATTGCAACGGCTGGTAATTCCTGGTTTTAATTTTCCAATGCCTTGTAGATGAACATTTATAAGCTCTGGAATATAATTACAACGAAAAATATAAAATCTGGCAGTCCTGCAAGATTCCGTACTGGGATTATTGGAATCTGATAAAAAGCCAAAAAAGGTATACTTATCTGAAGAATTTTTGGGATAATAAGATATATTAGTGCGCATATAACTAGTTATAGCCCATTAAAAATGAAGAATATTATATTAATATTGTCACTAATCATTTTTACTTGTTCAGTTCAAGCCCAAGAGGTCGAGACATTTTATTTGCATCATCCAATTTCCAAAAATGATACGATTATTTATAAGCGTATTATTCGTTTTGATAAGAAAAATGGCATATATTATGTTAGAGACTAT
>NZ_CAMYIP010000003.1 GCF_947258525.1 uncultured Eudoraea sp. | reverse complement strand
CAGCCTTCAAATCTGCTGATACTTCCCTGTGGCTTCCAAAGAATCGTACGCCATCGGTTCTTTTGATCATTACTTCCAGGGTGCCGTCCTTCTTTTCCTTTACAGCGGTTACCACCACTTTATTTCCTTCCAACCTGTTGTAATTGGCAACCCCGCCTTTTTTGATAATAAAATTAGGCCTGGGAAAATTTATATGCCTGTACCTCGGAGCATCGGGGTCGCCTATTTTAAAAATATCACCAACCTGTACTTCCTGGGGCGCTATAAAATGGACTTCGTTTGCATAAAGGCCTATACATCCAATTGCGAACAATAGTGCAAAAATAAAACAGGTAATCAATTGCTGGCTGTTCCCACTCTTTTGGAATTTGGTCCCGATAGCTTCTCCTTCGTAACACTATGGAGAAGGAGCTATCGGGATGGAATTTAATTAAAAAGTATTGGTTGGTCTTTGTTAGACCAGAATGGAGTAGGAGATTTACAGGTATGAATTATAGTGGTTGTTAGCCTATCGTTATTAAATTACCTTTAATTTATTGTTTCTTTTAAATAACTGGTGGTAAAAAATAGGGAATCATTCTTTTTTGAGTTCTTCATCAATCATGCCTATAATTTCTTCCATTTCATTTCTTAAATTTTGTTGAGTCCTCATGACAATTCCTAAATTGACAATAGTGAAATTGATTACCTGTTTTATTTTTGCATTTCGCATGAATGATTCATAATCCCTAACTTTAAGAGAATTAGGAAAATCAAAAGTGATGAACTCATTCATAAAAATGGGTTTTAAATAGTTCACATAGTGTTCTTGCATATAAAGGCTTTCGATCTTTTCTAATCCAGAAAATTCATAAGTATAGAGCGAAGATATTCTATTCCTGATTTCTTCATTTTGAATAATATCTATGCCAGTATTCTTTAATTTATCATAAGTTGTATTATTAGCAATGAAAAAACTAAAGCTGTATAATCTTGCGAAATGTAAGTCGAGCGTATCTTGATAGGGCTGGTGAGCCTCGAAAACCGAGGCAATAATTTTATTTGATTTAATAGAGTTATTAAGAATAATGAGTGTTTGGTCAAGATCATTTTTATTAAATGTCAATTCAGTTCGCAATTCCTTTAATAGTACAAATTCAAAATCTCTGACTTTTCTTTCCTCATTCCAATTATTGATCTGAAGAGCGATCAAAATTCCGATGACAACAAGCACAATCTCACCCATTGCATACTTGAGATATTTTACCGTTTTCCCCTCTGAGAGCAAGTTTTGGCGGATATTACGAAAGAAACTGATCATCTGAAGGAAGCAGTTGGTTATTCTTCCTAAGATACAGAATTAATATAAAGGACTTAAAATCAGCCTAATAATATTTAAATATAAGACCTCCACATTGTAAAGAGTGACAGATGTTTTGGTGGTAGGGGAACGGTCTTGTACCTACCTACGACAGACAGGTATGAAAAGTAGCGGTTTTGTGATTTCGGACTTTTCAGTTGGTTAATTCAGTTAAGTAGCCTGCTGTTATTTTTCATAGGACGCGTTGTTGGCGGTATTTTTTTCTTATAAGAAATATTTAATTTGCATACAGTGTGTGTTTTCCGTCTACGCTAATTTTTCTTACGCGTGTTTTATTTCTTTTAGAAAACTCCATTATCCATTGTGAACCATCCGGAGCATTCAATCCTCCAGTGGGAGACCAAAACGGTTTCGATTCGAAAATCGTTGTCATTTCTCCGGTTGTATTAATCTTTATTACTTTTCCTGCCCCATAAATTGCTACGTACAAATCTTTTTTCTCATCGGACCACATTCCAAATATATAATGACGATCTGCTACGCCATCAAATGAAATTTTGGAATCTTTTAGATTATCTGCTATCACGGTTACGTCTCCTTTGGGAGTCACTTTTTTAATTTTCAAATGATCTACTACATAGAGGTTATTATCATATTTTGAAAAATACATCCAGCGAATGTCATCGAAATAATGTTCAGTAACAAAATAGCTCTGACCACTTAATGTTTGTTTTTTCAACATTTCATGGTCACCAGACTTTTCTGCCCAATAGGTGCTACTTTCCGGATCTCTTACCAAGGTATTGTTGTCGAGAAAACCTTCAATATCTTGTACGGTTTTTTCAAATATGCCATCATTACCTAAACACCAAACGTAATTTCCCCACTTATCGGTAGCTTCTCCTTCATACCATTGGTGCTCTCCATAAAGATTATCCTCTTCGTCTATATATAGTTCATGTGTATGAACATTTCTAACCACAATGGAGTGCTCACCCTTAGTTGATATTTTCCAAACATGATCTAAGTCAGTATAGAATACATTGCCTTTACTATCCATAACGATCCCAACTCCTGGATGAGCCTCAATAACAGCTGTATTATAGATGAGGCAGAAAAAGAAAACTATTAACTTATACATTGAAAATATTTTACCAAATTATTACCAAGGTTTTGGTTAAACTGTGTTTAAATGCAGTTTAGGCTTTGTTGGCAGCAGTATTAACACCTTGCCATTTTTCGTTTTTTACCTAGTTTGTCTTTTTCCTTAACCTTTCTAATATGGTCAACTGCAATTGGTACTTTACACGAAGTTCCTCCAACATTGACACTTACTTTGCCAATTTTTTCCGCTACTTGAGACGCCTTTTCTGTTAAATCAATTATATAACTTCCTACGGCAATCACAAAACCATTCATTGTATACCGCACTCTGTTTGGAGCTTTATGAATGTTTTTTTCAACTCTGTTTAAAAGTTTATTGTAGATTTTCAGGTCCAGTTTATCATCTGGCGTAATAGCCGCATAATTGGAAAGCGTGGACCAACCTGCGGTAGCGACTAGTTCATTGCTTGATTCGATCCATTGAAGTCCTAGCTTATAGCCATATTTGCTTTCAGCGGCTACCCATGCTACAGTGTATTCACTAATACCGTGATTAGTTGCACCTTTTACCCATTTATTAAGATCACTTTTTGAGATTTTATTTTCATCTGCAATAAGACCAGCGAGATACATAGCATCAGAATTTCCAGTTGCATATAATTCAAGTGATAGCTCATGATTTTTCTTGACTTTCTTGACAATCTTTTTCATATCCTGAATCCTAACACCATAAAGTGGCTCTTTAGCACCGTGATTCATATAGATTTTCTTTATGGCTTCATCCCCATAATTCTCTAATTCAATTAATATTTCTTTTAAAGTCATCTTAGTTGATATTTATTGCTGCTAACAAAGGGATATAGTTATTGATGAACTCCCACTTATAAGAACTAAGATAACAAATCCTAGTAATTAAAGGACTTACAATACCCTGGTAGAATTTCATTCGAATAAAATACATTTACAACCGTTTACATAGCAAATATCTTGGGACCTATTTTTTGGGATAGTATATTTAAACGACCGTTTTAATAACCCAATATTTGAAGAATTAGTTAATGATGGATAGTTCAACTAAAGGCAGGCGGGTTAATTTTATGCGTTGGTGTGCCTATGTTTAAATCTCTTACACTTCAATAAAATCAGGTATTCTTCACTTGAATGCACTCCAGGCGAAAAAGTTATAGGAATTTATTAATTAAGAGCCATTCTGTTATATAACCGTAGTAATCATTTGTGTAATTAAGAATGGAGCTTGTTGCGATCAGAATTAATTTATATATTGTTGAATAGGGTCATATTGTGTTTTGGTAATCAAACACACAATTAGGCGTTTGCTTAACGGGGGTAATTATTAGCCAGGTTTTAACTAACAGATTAACATACCGTTGAACCAATTAACAATGTAACCATGAAAAAAAATGATCCGACATACGCTCTTGGACGGTCAGAAGATGAATACCACCGTTTAACTGAACAGGCCGCATTTTTTCGTCATATAACAGAGCGTCTTTTCCGAGAGGCGGGTATCGGTCCGGGGATGCGAGTCCTGGATGTTGGTAGTGGTGCTGGGGATGTAGCCTTCCTTGTCTCCAAGCTAGTAGGACCTACAGGTGAGGTTGTTGGTATAGATCTTGACGGCAGTGCGCTCGAGAAGGCTCGTGAGCGAGCAAGTTTGCTCGAAATTTCTAACGTGACCTTTATTGAGGGTGATGTACGCGAGGCAGAACTTTCTGGAGAGTTCGACGCAGTAGTCGGACGTTTGGTCCTTCTTTATTTTGCCGATCCCCTTGATGGACTCTTGACAATCGTTCGTCGTATCAAAAAAGGTGGCATTGTGGCGTTTCATGAGGCTGATATGAACGAGGACTTCATTGGATTATCGTATCCCGTAGCATCTATCTGGAACGATACAGCCCGAACTATCGTGCAGACGTTCTCTGGCGCCGGTATGCACCTGAGGATGGGGCGCCTCCTCATGAAAACATTTCTTGATGCGGGACTTTCCTTCCCGTCATTGACCGAAGAAGCTGTTGCTGGGGGCGGACCTGATTTCTCAGGTTACTCCTGGATGGCAAACACACTGCGTAATATTGCGCCTTTGACGGAAAAGCTTGGCATCGCAACGGTAGCCGAACTTGAACTCGATTCTCTTGTTGATCGTATCCGAGACGATGCGGTCGCTCGCCAAATTATGGTATCATCACCAACGCTGATAGGTGCTTATGCACGGCGATTGTAACGGAAATTAACGACAACGGTCTATTATAAAAAGTAGAGGGATTTTACGCACTAACTTTTCGGTTTATTACTGACCTTTATTTTATGGTTATAGTTTCGTTTTAAGACGTACTCGGCTATTTTTCATAGGAGGCGTTGTTCTACGCAGTTTTTTCATTCCGCATTGGAAATTCAGTTATTTGTCCATCAATAAACATTCTTAACTCTTGGTCAGAA
>NZ_CAMYIP010000002.1:6011-10833 GCF_947258525.1 uncultured Eudoraea sp. | reverse complement strand
TTGAATGAAATTATCATCTTTATCATATAATTCCATATTTACAGCTCTATTTTTACAACAAGAAAGGTCGATTTTACCATCTACCATTACAATCTCTCTCTTTTTATCTAATGCTTCAAATTTAATGGAGTCTATTGATATTTGTAAAGGAACTAACTTATTTTTGTTTTTAGGAACTAACTTAATGGGAGCTTTAAAATACTTAACTTCTCCACTTATAGAAGTTATTTTTACCGGAATCCCTTCTTCTTTAAGTTCAAGATCTAATTTACCGCCTTCTATAGTGTTTTCTTTTGTGTCAAAATAGTAAGTAGTTCCCAACAATTCAGGATCTTCCGGACAAGCCGTTATTGTAATCAAAACATGAGACTGTCTGGAAGAAACACATTTTTCCAGTAAGGGTATGGTAGATAAAGTACTTGTTATGGGTGAAATTAATACATCAATCACCCCATTGCAACCTAGGCCTACCCCTATTTGGTTTTCATCATCCTTTGAAGTGTCATAAGTTACTATGGACGGCTTCTCTTTAAAAATTGCCATCTGTGATCGTTTTAAGGCATCACCCTCCAGGCAGCCTCCACTTATACCTCCCTCAAAAACTCCAGATTCAAAAACAAGCATCCTTGCTCCTTCTCTTCGGTAAGATGATTCTTCTACCCTAACTACTTGAGCAATAGCTGCTTTTTCGTTTGAAGACTTAAATTTATTATAAAGAGATAAAATGGATTTAATTTCCTTCATCTTTTATTATTTTATTTAATTTCATTATTTAGTGACAAGTGGCCATTTTAATTAACAGATAATTCACATGCCTGTAATTAGATTTTGTTGTATTTTTAACATCCAGCCTTTAACAATATTAAAATTTTTTTAGATTTTCATCTCCAAAATTTAGGTTAAATATTCAAGTTCGTTTAATTTTTAATTAATTCATTTTTTAACATGCAGCTTAAAGATAGTTTTGACAGAACAATAGACTATGTAAGAATTGCTGTAACAGATCGCTGCAACCTGAGATGCTTTTATTGTATGCCTATGGAGGGCATTACATATGAACCTAAGGCACATTTACTAACTTATGAAGAAATAACCCGGCTCCTGTCTGTTCTTGGCAAACTAGGGTTCAAAAAAGTTCGATTCACTGGTGGTGAACCTTTTTTGAGGAAAGACTTTGTAAAGTTGCTAGAAAGTACTAATGAACTGCAAATCTATGACTCAATTCATATTACTTCCAATGGTACATTGTTAGAAAAGCATATCCCAAAACTAAAAGAACTCGGAATAAAAAACATTAATTTAAGTATAGACTCCCTCGATGAAGTACGCTTTAAAAAAATTACACGTAGAAATGATTTTACGAAAGTGATTAGAGCCTTAAATAGTCTATTAGATGAGGGATTCAATCTTAAAATCAATGCTGTGGTGATGTTTGGTGTAAATACACAGGATATACTCCCTCTTGCAGAATTTGCTAAAAGCCATCCGGTGAATATTCGCTTTATCGAAGAAATGCCCTTTAATGGTGGTTATAAAAAAAATGCTCAAATATTTAAGGCGAACGATATCTACCGAATTATTAAAAATGAATATCCCAGCTTGTCCGCAAGACCTAAATCGCATGGTGAAACTGCCACCAATTACCAGATAAATGAGTTCAGGGGCGATATTGGGATTATTCCTGCCTTTTCGCGCACTTTCTGCAATACCTGCAACAGATTACGTATTACGGCGAAAGGCGAAATTAAAACCTGTCTATATGATGGTGGCGTATTTAGTATAAGGGACTTTATGCGCCGGGGTATTTCAGATGAAGAACTAACAACCAAGTTTGTGGAATTGATTAAATTAAAACCCAAGAACGGCTTTGAAGCAGAAAAATCCGGGAAAAATACCCTGGGTAGAGAGGTAAGTATGAGTTCAATAGGAGGCTGAATTTTGTGGAGAAGACATTTATAACATACGAGGAGGCATTAAGCATAATAGAACTAAATAAAAATAATTTTGTGACTATTCAAGTTCCTATAAAGGAATGTGGAGGTTATGTCCTTGCAGAGGATTTAACAGCAGATCGTGATTTGCCGCCTTATGATCGAATAACAATGGATGGCATTGCCATTGATTATGATACATTTCGAAATGGACAACGTGAGTTTCCTATTAAAGGGGTAGCTCCAGCCGGGTCACCACAGCAAACTCTCGATGATAAAAGCTCCTGTATTGAGGTAATGACAGGCGCAATTTTACCTAATAATACGGATACGGTAATCAGATATGAAGACCTTACCATAGCTGATGGAAACGCCCGTATTAATATTGCCGAAATTGAATACCGCCAAAACATTCATTTTAAAGGATCAGATATTGTCAAGAACTCTGTAATCACTAAAGCAGGGAATATTATTTCTAGTGCCGAAATAAATGTTGCTGCCGCTACAGGAAAATTTACTATAGCGGTTAAGAAAATGCCTAAAGCCGTAATAATTTCTACTGGCGATGAACTGGTAGATGTACACGAAACACCTCTTACTCATCAGATACGAAGATCTAATGTTTATGGTATTCAGAACACTTTAATAGAATGGGGAATTCCAGCAGAATTAAGGCATTTACCCGATGACAAGGAAAAAATGCAAACTATTCTTGCCCAATTACTTCAGGAATTTGATTTGCTCATAATTACAGGAGGTGTATCTAAAGGAAAGTTCGATTATTTACCTGATGTATTGACATCGCTTGGTGTAGTAAAACATTTTCATAAAATACAGCAACGGCCAGGCAAGCCTTTTTGGTTTGGGACAAGTAAAAATAATAAACGGGTTTTTGCACTTCCGGGAAACCCGGTATCTTCATTTGTTTGCGTATATATCTATCTTAGGTTTTGGTTAATTAAATCCTTAGGTATAGAGGAAACATTGTTTTATGTGACCTTGAATGAAGAGGTCTACTTTAAACCTGACTTAATTTATTTTTTAGAGGCAAAATTAGAAAGTAAAACCGATGGATGCTTGATTGCAAACCCGGTAAAAGGGAATGGATCAGGGGATTTTGCCAATTTGGTAAAAGCAGATGGTTTTTTGATATTGCCTCAAAATAAAACAATATTTATGAAGGGTGAAGTATATCCTTTTATACCTTATAGATCTTATCATTAAAAAAGATGGAAACTTCGAAATCATCCTGTTGTAAAAAAATCCATCGGCCAACTGAAATTGGAAGCGGTTCTAAAGGATATATTTCATTTCTATCCACATTATTGTTGATACTGCTGCCAAAGTGTCCTTTTTGTGTTGTAGCATATACAGGAGCGATCCTCATGTTCTTTGATATAAATTATTCACAATTAGCTCCTTTTCTATTACATGCAAAACCAATTTTGGGGGGCATTATTGTTTTAATGATTCTACTTAATAATCGAGGTCGAAAAACAATTATTTCCACTGTTATTTCGGTGACAGCGTTAATGCTTTTAATATTGAATGCCTACTTTTATATTGAAATAATGCCGCAATGGGTCTTATATACAAGTTTTGTTTTTGCAATTTGGTACAATGGTAACTTTGAATATTTCTTTCGCTATTTAAGACGGAAAAAACAATAAGGTATATTTTCTTCTCTTAAAGTCATCGCCTGTATATTGACCGAGTGTCCTTTTTTATCTTGATCTTGATTTTCATTTAAATTATTTGTCTCGTTGGTATAAATGGTACTGACTCCCCTTTCTGATAGCTTTTATGGACAGGAGAGAGGAGAATAAAACCATCTATTTTTGACAAGGAAATCAAGTCGCCCGGGTTATCAATGATAGATTTTGATGCAAAAACAACTCCGTTATCCCAATTTATGTTTACCCCGATAATTTGAGTTAATTCCCCACTAACCTCAAAAGAATCATTTAAAAGCACATCTTTTTTATTGAGTGGTAATCCTAACGATTTATGCAACCAATCTCTGAAATAAATATGAAAATTTGCAAAGGTGGAAACTGGATTTCCCGGAAAAGAAAAAACTACTGTATTGGCATTCTTATGAGTGCCGAACCAAAATGGTTTGCCTGGTTCTTGAGCTATCTGACCAAACAATTTATCTACGCCTAAATCCCCCAAGACTTCAGGAATAAAATCAAATTTTCCAACTGAAATACCACCACTTAAAAGCAACACATCCATAGCTTCTATTGCATAACTCAACTTTTGGCGCATCAAGTCCTTATCATCCTCCACGTGCAAAAGCATAGGAGTAATGCACATTCTTTCCAGGGCACCATGAAGCGAATATTCATTTGATCTTCTAATCTGATGCTGCAATGGTTGATCATTTATTTTTACCAACTCGTTTCCCGTAGCAATTACAGCAACCCGAGGCATCTTTTTAACCAATACCCTATTTTGGCCAATGCTGGCTAAGATTCCCATTTCAGCGGCTGAGAGTAGCTTGTGTTTTTTTAAAATATTTTCGCCTTTGAGTTTATCACTTCCACGGAGGTTGATATTTTGGCCCTTAGTCGGTAAATTATGGACTGTAGCTATATCTTTTTCTATACTCAGATCTTCATATCTAATTACCGTATCGGCTTCGAAGGGAACTACGGCACCGGACATTATTTCAATACAATCTCCAGTTTCAAGAAAAGGGAATGTAGGTTTCCCGGCAGCTAAGATTCCTTTAATTTCAAAGGACCTGCGTCCATTCTCAATAGCATCAAAGTTTAGGGCAATACCATTTTTCATTGCTCTTTTAAAAGGAGGAAAATCTCTGTCTGCATAAACATCTTCTGCTAAAACCCTTCCCATGGCATTAATTATGGGAACAAATTCTGAAC
>NZ_CAMYIP010000002.1:0-5983 GCF_947258525.1 uncultured Eudoraea sp. | reverse complement strand
CCCCTCCAATGGCTCTGAGTTAAATTCCTCTTTCGTCCGCACATCGATTAATTGCCAGGAAATTGTCTCATTTTTTATCTTTTTGAATTCTTCAACAGTGATCTCGTTTTCAAAAGTGCAATTGGAAATTTCGTAAGAACCCTCGAGTTGGGAACGCAAAGAATTTTCAGCCTTCAATGAAAAAACTGTTTTATATAATGATTGATTTAACCCATTATATATTAATAGCTTACCAGATAAAACTTCACCTAAATTTGTAAGACATTTAACTACTTCCAACGCCTGTAAAGTGCCAACAATTCCCGGAATTATCCCCAACACTCCATTGACATCACAATTGGGTATCAATGAACCCTCGGGAGCAACAGGAAACAAGCATCGATAGGTAGGTCCACCTTTGTAGTTAAATACACAAATATGGCCTTCAAAACTATGCAAGGCACCATAAACAAAAGGTTTTTTTAATATAACACAAGCATCATTAATAAGGTAACGCGATGGAAAATTATCTGTAGCGTCTACAACTATATCATAATCTTTGATAATATTCAGAGCGTTATTTCTAGTTAGAAAAGTGTCATAAGGTATTAGGTTGGTGTTTGAATTTTGCGCTTTTAATCTTTGAATGATTACTTCAAGTTTTGATTTTCCAATATCTTTTTCACCATAGATGACTTGTCTTTGCAGGTTAGAAAACTCCACCTTATCTCCCTCTACAATTCCCAGGGTTCCTACGCCCATGGCGTTTAAATATTGAAGTACGGGAATACCCAGACCACCTGCTCCCACTACCAAAACGCGTGATCTTAGCAATAAATCCTGTGATTTATTACCAAAATCTTTAAGAGAAGTCTGACGTATGTAGCGATTTGAGTTCAAATGGATTCTAGTTTGGATATTACTTCCCGATAGTCTTCTTCTGAGTTTGCATTCATAAGAACAATATCCTCCCTGGGGAAGACTAATTTTATATCAGAATTAATCAAATATTTTCGTGGACAACTGCTAGTCGCATGCTGTAACTTTCCCTAGTGGCAAATGCCGTAGCAACTTTTGATGAATCTCTAAGATTAATTAATTGATTTATTGCATTAAGATCTATCAACGGAAGATCGCAAGCTATCACAAACCAGGCAACTTCGGGATAGATAGAATGTGCAGTAAGCAATCCATTAAAAGGTCCTTTGTATTTATCTTGGTCAATTATCGTATCAATATCCGTTGAAATTTCATCGGTCTGATCTTTCCTTATGCTCAAAAATGTTCTTGTACATACCTGTGAAAGCAAATTATACAAATGCTCTCTCTGTGGAAGATCATGATATTGTATTGCTCCTTTATCCTGCCCCATCCTTGTGCTCTTACCTCCTGAGAGTACCAGGCCAAATAGTTTAGTATGAGAACTGCAATCTTCTATATCCATTATTCATTAGATTTAATACTAATTTTTATACGTTTAACCAAAGTAAGCAACTTTTCTTTTTTGCAAAGAATATGTTCCCTTTCGGCAGAAAAAAATATCGTCCGGAATAAGTTCCAATTTGACCAACTGTCACAACAACTAATTTTTTTATCTATGATTCACTATAAACATATAATACTATGTAAAAGTTCTGACTCATGCCACCGCTTTTAACCACCGCTTACCGGAGGAATCAATGCTATTTCATCAAAACTATTTATTGCAACATCATCCGTTGCATAATTGTTGTTAACCGCTACTGCCAAAGAACTAAGCCTGGTTAATTCGGGATAAGAGCTGGCAAGATAAGATTTTAATTCTCCTACGGTTTTTATTTTTACCGATTTTGCATCGGGCATTGACAGTGTTGAACTGCCAACTATATCTTTGGTTATACCAAATAATAATATCGTCATATTAACCAATTATTTCTTTTTCCGGTCCTTTTAATAATTCAGGATACTTGCTAAAATGCTGTTTGTACAATCTCTTTCCGGTAGTGGCTTTATAAGCATTTGCTATGGCACCACTTGCAGGAGGTAATGTAGGTTCCCCAAGTCCTGTTGGTGAAAACTCATTTTTCATTAAATGTGTTTCTACTATGGGAACTTCCTTCATCCGAATTAATCGATATTTATCAAAATTAGTAGCCATTGGCATGCCATCCTCAAAGGCAAAATCGCCATACATTGAATGACCTGGATTCACCATTAATATTTAATTGATATGCTGGCATGCTTTTGTTGTTTTAACAGTTATTAATATTATTCTTAAAGTTATCAAAATTATAGGTATCTGACACCCATTTAACAAATTGTTAAATGTTAAAGAGTAAAATTTTAGTTTTCTATTTTAATTATGGGCATCAAATCTCATCTTCTAACCTTTAACAAGATTTAACAAAGTTTTTCATTCTCTTCATAATTTTAAATAGAAATGGCCGTTGTGCAGGTTGAACAACAAAACTTATGTAAATGAAAACGTATCTGAAACTGCTCAGCGTTATTTGTACCGTTATCTTGTTTTCTTCGTGTGGGAATGCTGATGATGATGTAAATTTTGACATCAACCAAGCCGGTTCTCTAGGGCTGGGTAAAACCGTTGATCAATGTCTTGACCTAGGGGAAAATGATCTCGTATTATCTATTCAGGATCAATTCACTACCTTACCTGGCAAAGTATCTATATTTTTTAGAGTTTCTGACAAAACCGGTAATCCTGTTCCAGGATTAACAGCCGAACAATTTACGATCTATGAACAAGGCCGAAATGACGATTGTTTTAATACCATATCCGCCTCTGAGTCCTATGCGAGGATTTCTCCGAATTCACAGATTTTTAATAATAGTACATTGTTGGTGCTCGATCTTAGCAATAGTGTTCTAAGCGGTAGTTTGGAGGAACTAAAATCTGCCACAACAAGTTTTATAACCAATGTTATGCCGGCTGTGGAAGAAGGCTCATTTAGGATGGCTATTTATTGGTTTGACGGAGAAGATGAATTACATCTGTTAAACCCTTTAACTGCCTCACGGGATGAACTTATAGCTGCAGTAGCAAGTATAACACCTGCTATAAGTAATGATCCATCAACAGATTTATACGGGGCGGTAATTAAGTCTGCCAACATTGCCTCCGAACTACTTATTGAAAGCACTAATAATAATAGTATTGGTGCCACGTCAGTGGTTGTTTTCACAGATGGCACAGACCAGGCTTCCAGATATAGTGAGGATGAGGCCCTCCAAAAAGTGAATGAATCTAACGACAACATTTCTTTTTTCGCCATTGGTTTAGGGTCTGAAATAGATACTGAAATACTAATGAAAATTGGTAAAACTTCCAGCGTTTTTGCAGGGAGTACAGAAGAACTTGAAACAACTTTTAATGACATTTCACTAAGGGTTACCCAACAAGCAAATAGTTTTTATCTCTTTGAATATTGCACCCCTAAGCGAGATGGAAGTGGTGAAAATAATTTAGTCATACAAGTAAAAAATGGGAATCTTCAGGGTGGTGTACAAACTAAATTTGACACTACAGGGTTTACAGGCGGCTGCCAGTAAACAGACTATAATACGGACTAATTAAAGAGGTGCTAATAAGCACCTTTTTTTATTGCCAAATATTCCGGGTAAGTAGGGTTTTTGGGAAGTGAATTGTTTCATATGTATAAACCACAAACAACTATTGCAACTTAAAACTGTATTAAAAATTGTTTAACGCTTAAAAAAGAAATCATGCAAATATTAAACGAAATTATCCGTCAGAGTGCAATAGGGTCTTTATCAAAATGGTATCAAAGTGCCGTACTATTAGTATTCTCATCAATAGTAGTAATGTTGTTTACAATGTTGGTGGTCTTGTTGGCAAACGCTTCCCAAATCTCCACAAATTTTAGTTACCTGTTCGGAGGAGTTATATAATCTAGGGATTGTAAAGATGGTTGAACTATACCAATCAAGCTTACAAATAGGAAATAACTCATTTGTAGATCATAGCATTTACAAAATCGGTATCCTCCGTATCCAAATCTATTAAGAAACCATTTATCACTGCTTTTTCAACTTTTTGATCTTTTGTAAGCAAGAAAGTTGGGTTTTTACCGACAGCGAGACTAAACTTTGGAATTTTATAGGCCTTTGAAATTATGTGTATTGGTATTGGTGAATTTAAGATCTTTGCTTCAAGTTGTTCCACTCTGATATACGTGTAACCAGATTTAAGTAATTCTATAGGGTTTAAATCATCCAAATCCTTCATTGATTTTATTGTGTTTGGATATACCTTACCCGGTTTAATTGTATAGTCGGCCCCATTAAAAGTTTGATATCCGTAATAGGTTGAAAGATCACCCTGGTCGATTATTCGGCTGCTATACCAAAAATCGTCATGTCCTTTCATATCAACTTCAGGTCTTTGAATACCTAAATCCAGGATATATTTTGAGCCCATTAATTCATAACCAACATTTTCTATTTTTAAATCAAAAAGCTTTCGATCATTTTGTGGTATTTTTTCATAGTCTTCAAGGGCAATATTCCTATAATTTCCTTTTGCAATGGTATAAATTGCCGAAAGAATAGAAACGTAATTCAATTTTCTTATTTCCTGTTTTTCAACATCTCCCGGATAACCACCAGATTCAATTAAAATTGTACTTGTCCCCCACTTTTGAATATTATCTCCAAAAGCGCGTGGTTCAAAATCATCGTTATATCTACCAACTTGCCCGGGAGCATATTTCTGAATGATATTATTCATAAAAACAATCACTTTCATAGCATTACCCCTAACCTCATTAATTTCTTTTTCATAATTATAAGCGGGTGCCAGATATGAAATAGTTGCCGGTTTACTGGTTCGTTCTGCATTGTAATAGGTACTTTGGTCGTGAAGGTTAAATCCGAATTCGGCATTTAAACTATCCCTAACACCTTTAAGGGTTCTGCTTTCAGGAGATTGGAGACGAAGTGCATCCCTGTTAATGTCTACTCCAAGGGTATTTCGTCTTTGAAATACTTCTGCGCCATCAGGGTTTAACATGGGTAAAAAGTGAAGTCTTAAATTTTTTAATATCTCTTCTTTTTCATCTTTAAAATCATCACTATTCAGAAAGTTTAAAATATCAAATATGGCCTGTGTTGCTGTTGGTTCATTACCATGCATCTGTGACCATAAAAAGACATCAGTTTCACCCTTGCCAATACTAATAAGGGATAGCGTTCTGCCTTCAATAGAGGTTCCAACTTTGGTTACATCAAATTTCGGATTATTCCTGTAATTACTTATTAGTGGAACTAACTCATGATGCTTAATTCGTCTTTTAACCAGGGTTTGTTCTTTGTAAGATTCATAAGTCTCATACAAAGAATTTGTTATATCCGTGGATTGGGCATATAACGTAGAATTTAGCATAATCAGGAGTAGTACACTCAGGTATTTATTGGTCATTGCTATCAGGTTTTTTTGGTACAGGTTTAAAATTAAGATTTTTGCTTGCTTTTCGTACTTTTTCCATAAAATCTTTACCCGGATCTGTTTTTAAGGTTCTGTAGTTTTTGTCTTTCTCTAACCATAAAGGATGGTCCACAAAATTTGTATACTCATAGTGCCCGATCAAATACTCAATTGGATATTTTTCGTACAAGTATTCCACTAACCATATATTTGCTTTTAGCTGTGCCCTGGTCAAGGGCAATGCTTCAGTCCCTCCAACGTTTTCCACGCCAATTGCACAATGATTGAGGCCAATGACGTGTCTTGCCATATGTGTTTCGGGCATCAAACTATAGATAGTACCATCACGGTCTACCATAAATTGTGAAGAGACATTTAAACTGCCTGCATTTACTATATCGGGTCTGGTATTCGGCAAAGTTGGCTTATCGAAAGCTTCAAAAGCTTCTTCCAATGTGGGAATTACTGTCCAGTGCAATACAATTATTTTGGGAGTAATATCGGGAGCGTCTTGTTTAATTCCGTAGTGTTGGTTCTTTACAGGCTAGCTTTGGGCGCGCG
>NZ_CAMYIP010000001.1 GCF_947258525.1 uncultured Eudoraea sp. | reverse complement strand
CGCAACTGCCATTACGGAAGGTGCCTCTGCTGATTTTTCTTATCAGGGTGGTGTTGCCGTATTTACAATGGTAGAAGGAGGACTAATGGCTGAAGCCTCTGTAGGCGGCCAAAAATTTTCATTTGACCCGGTTCAATAAGAGATAAAATCATCTTAAAAAGGCCCGGATTTCCGGGCTTTTTTTATTGAAATTAGTTTGGAGATAATTCTTAACAGCTGTTGTCTTTTACACATCCCAAACCTAAATAGTTTAAGAGGTTGTGGTCCTCATCTACATTAATGGACTGCTTAACCTGGCCAGTTTTTCCTTTACACGATCTATATTAGGTCTGGCTGTATGCTCCTCCAGGGTAAGCAGTTTACTACTCTTTTGGAATACGGCAAATTGCCTTTTCATAGTCTTTGTTACCTCCTTATCGTAAATTAGGGCATTAACCTCAAAATTTTGTTCAAAACTCCGAATATCCAAATTGGCAGTACCTATTGAGCAAACCGAATCATCTGAAATAATAACCTTTGAGTGAATAAACCCTTCCTGAAACAAATAAATTTTTACACCTGCACTAAGAAACCTGCTAAAAAAAGACTGTACGGTCCAATGAATCATGGTTGACTCAGAATTTCTGGGAACTATTATCCGCACATCTATACCGCTTAAGGCGACTGTCTTAATAGCCAATGAAAGCGTTGCATCGGGAATTAAGTATGGATTCACAATGTAAACATATTTCTTAGCCTGATATAAAATATATAAGTATTGAATGTAAACATATTTCTTAGCCTGATATAAAATATATAAGTATTGTTGAAGAATATTTGGGTAATCCGTATCGGGACCGCTAGAGACGATTTGTACAGGAGTGTCACCTATTGGATCCATCAATTTAAACATCTCTGGTTTAATTAGGTTTTCCCTGGTGACAAAAAGCCAGTCTGAAAGAAATACAAAGTGCAGGAAATTCACACTCATCCCCTCAATTTTCAAATGAGTATCAGACCAGTGACCTAATTGTTCATCATCATTGATGTATTTGTCATCCACATTAATACCCCCTGTAAAACCAACTAAACCATCCACGATTAATATCTTCCGATGACTTCTATAATTTACTCTTGCCAACCTACCAAAACGAACCGGCAGAAATGGAAATATTTTGACTCCAATTTCACTGAATCTATTTATCATCCTATTTGATAAATCCCAACTGCCAACTGCATCATAAATGAGTCTTATCTCAACACCTTGCTTTATTTTTCTTTCAAATAGTCGTTCAAATCTATCAGCAAGTTCACCGTCGATGAAAATATAATATTGCAGGTGAATATATTTTTCGGCTTTTTCACATGATTCAAAAATAGCCTTGAATGTTTCAGGTCCATCGTTGAGAATCTGTACCTTATTGTTGAAAGAAATTATAGAGCTATTAACTCTCGTAAGTAATCGAATGAGGTGTATATAAGAAGAGGTATCATCATGTCTTTTTGATATACTTTGTTCCGCTTCTGTGGAATACTTTATAACGAATTTCTCAAATTGGGCATAATCAATTTCCTTTTTTAAATCAAACATCTTTTGCCTTCGAAGGTTAATCCCAAAAAAGAAAAATAATAATGCACCAATAAATGGTATAAAGACTATAACCAGGATCCATGCCCAAATACGCTCTGGTTTACTGCCATCCTTAATTAATAGATATAAGGATGTGATAGTTAGGGTAGCTTCCAAAATTGTTATTATAAGCACCCATGTCATAGGAATGAATTTTAAGGCTAATTCTTTGTAAGTTGGAATGGATAAATGACCTTCCAGTCATTTTTCATATCTATAACCGTCCAACCCTTATCTGCAGCTTCATCCAATCCTTTATCTAATTTTCCAATATGAGATTCACGGTCATAAGCCCATTCCCTTTCGCCATCTGTATGGTGCAAATAAAGCATAAAGCTAGGGTGATCATTGGAGGCAGCATATTGCAACATTTGCAGGTCGCCATCCGAGTTTCCTGAAGCAAAAATGGGCCTTTTACCTATAAATTTATTAATCCCCATAGGTTTCCCTTCTTTGTCATCTATAAAGTCAATACCGGCAATTTTCCGAATCTCAGTTTGCCCCTTGTTATAGTCAAATTCTGTTTTTATGGTACTTCCTACTACCTGGTAAGGCGGAATACCATAGGCATCCTCTGTCCATACCCTCATAAAATCCACTCCGCCACCAGAGACAATGAACGTTTTAAATTCATTTGCCCTGAGGTATTCAAGCAATTCTAGCATGGGTTGGTATATCAGCTCATTATAGGGCCGTTTAAATCTGGGATGTTTGGCTGTAGCCAGCCATTCCCTGACTTCTTCTTTAAACTCCTCTCCAGACATCCCTGAATGCGTAGCCATAACAATTTCAAGAAGCCCGTGTACACCGAGTTTCATTAGCTCATTCATATCGTTTTCAAGAACAGCTTTATACGGCTGTTCATTGTTCCATTCCGGATGTTCTTCAGCCAGGCCCTTTACTCTGTCTATCGCGAAAAAAAGCTGAAAGTAGGCAGGTTGTTCGGACCAAAGATTTCCATCATTATCAAAAGTGGCAATCCTATCCTTTACGGGAACAAAAGCCGGACTATCTTCTGTTGTAACTTTATTTACAAAATCCAGGATAGCGGTTTTAGTAGTTCCTTCATTCCAGGAAGGTAAAGGGTCTTCTTTAACCTCAGTTGCAGCCGAAGCTTCTGAAGGCGCAGCCTGCTTGCAGTTTATAAAAAAGCCTGAGATCAATAATAGAATAAAAAAAGTACGTATTGTTTTCATATTAAATTGATTTTTAAGTTTAATACATTATAGTGGAAGGGGATTTTGCGGTTTTAAATATAGTAGAAAGTATAATAGCTATATAATAAAACCTGTTGGTTTTTGTAACATTTAATACTTTTTTAATGGTATCCCAAACATGTTGAATACACAGAAGGTCCTGCTTCTTAGTAGGGTAAAATATTTGATGTTCATTGGATATTGTTTCGACCAGCCCTCAAATTTTTTACTGAACCCTTCTTACCAGAAAAATAGAGGTTTAAGAAAATAGCTGCTGACCAGTGTTAATCCTGGAAAGCTTTCACCATAGTTTTCACATACTTTCCTGCAGTTTTGTAGGCTTCCTTGGGATCATCTAATTCAGATGTTACCACGGCCACTAGCTGGTTTTCCTGGGGCTCATCAAGGTTATAAAATACGGTCTCCAAAATATAAGTTGTAGAAGTACTGGTAGATGTAGAAGTAGGAATATAACCCCCGAAGGAATCATAGTAAGGGCCATAGGCGTAAGGCGTCCTGTAATAATTATTAAATCCTCCGTAATACCCCGGATATCCGCCATAAAAACCAGGGCGTGCAGCTACCCCCACCCCTATTCCACTACTGGAAGTAGTTGTAGTACTCTGCTGATCCTTTACAGCGACAATCACAATTCCATTGTACCCTTCACTTTCGAGGATACTTTGTACAAAAGCCACTCTCTCATCTGTAATTTCTCTATTAGTATATATTTTTGGAAATTTTTTAAAACTTTCCGTGGCTTTATATCCTTTTGCCCTTAACTCGTTGGCCAAAGCCTCTTCAAAAGCTATTCTAGCTGTATTGCCAGCCGTTCTTGCTAAAACTAGAATTTTCTTTTCTTTGAATTTAGCAACCGTCTCCTCTTCCCCCGTCCAGGTATCCCTTACTTTTACGCTTCCACAATTTTGAAACACAAAAGAGAAAGCAATTAATCCTAGTATGGTAAGGTTTTTTTTCATAACAATTGGCGTATTTTACATTAATTATTTAAGCCGTCCAAGCTACTAAAAATATACCATCTAATTGCAAGTAGCGACTTATATATTCAAATCAGATCTGGACTATAGCCCCAAAATAAATCCAAAATAAAATCGCAATCCGTCGTCAGACCCAAATAGCCCTATGTTTGCCGTGATCAAATCTGTTCCATTTACAAAAAACCCACCCCCGTAAGAGGTATTCCAGATATTTCTATTAAAGGAAGGATCAACCACCAGATTATCATCCACCCAAACTCTGCCTATATCAAATCCACCAAAAACACCTACCTCAATGGGTATTATTCCTGTTTTGAACCTTTTAAAATTAAAGCGCAGGTCTGAAGTCTGATAAAAAGACGATTTTCCTGTAAAACGTTGATTCCTGTAGCCGCGTAAGCCATCGTTACCGCCTATGCTGGCGGCCTGATAAAACTCAAAATCATCACCAAAAATAAGATGTGCCTTAGACTTTGTAGCTAAAACCAATTGCCCATTCTGGGTTATTTTGTAAGAAAAACCAAGGGTCGGTATCAAATACCCAAATGTATCTGAATTATCCAGGTTGGAAGTAATTCCCGTTTCCAATTCAAACTCCATTCCCAGGGTTGGGAAAGCGGGGTTATCACTATTTGTATAACTGTAAACGGCTTCGGCACCAATAAAACTATTCCGCTCTTCCTGAGGGATAAAATCCGAGAATAAATTGATATACCTCCCCTGTGTCTCTTCCAGCTCATAGGATTTATAATTTATCCCTATGCTAAATTCCCCATTATTTTCTCCATGCCATACCAATCCGGCAAATCCGCCCAATGTACCAAGTTTGACACGATTGTAATTCAGGTTAAAAGTATCTTCGTCTTCAACGTTGGGATTCGTGGTAGAATTACCAAAACCAAAAAAGTTTATGCTGTAATTAGGGCTGGTTAACTCACCATTGATGGCAAGATTCCATTTGCCGACGACATGAGCGAACTCTCCCTGATAACGAATATCAAAACCCCCTGTAGATGTATATAAGGCAACCGCGATCCTATTGGTGGACGTAAACGGATTTCGCTCAAAACCATAGGTAGTATGCCCCGCAATTATGCCCAGCTTTAGACCGTCATCAGGATTATACCCTATTAATGGCAATATGGCATTAACATTATATTTCGGTTTCCTGTAGTCATAATTGTTATTTTCATAATCATCCCTGATATGCTGTTTACCCTTTTTGGTAATTAGTGTATTGGGTTTACTTTTAAAATCATAAACATGGGTCTTTTTACCGTTTAACACCTCATAAATATCATTATTAGAGCCCCCAATCAATCTTAGTTTTATGGTATGATCTCCATCGCCGGAAACATGAAAATAATCATCATCATCCAAACCATATATCCAGATTTCTTTAGTACTACCCCTTTCATACATTTTTTCATGAAAGACCGGCCCTTTTTCACCTTTCTTTATCCTATAGCTTGTTACTTTGGTTTTACCTCCTGGCAGTCTTTCAATCTCAAACCAATCATCCTTATCGGTGCCCCTCACTACCGCATATTTATTCACAACTTTGAAGTAGGCATCGGAAATTTTGCGCAAATTGGTCCGTCTGCCTCTTAACTTCCGTTTAATGTCTACCATATTTTGATCCTTTACTTCATTTGGCAATTTCTCAAACGCCGCGTCTATAATCTCGTCGGTAATATGTGACGTAATATAAGCCACCTGCTCATCCCAAACTGCCTTATCGGATTCCTGAATTACGGCAACATCCAGGACATATGGATTTAAATTGCTCCATCGGACATCTTTGATATCTTCTTCATATGAATTTAAGACCCGTGTAGGCGCTGCCAGTTTAGTGGCAAGGCCCAGTGCAAAGCCATCATTCATAATTGAAAATGCCTGATCCCTGTCTCTTGGCACAGGTTTGTATGTAGTTAC